>NC_009441.1:3048436-3353279 GCF_000016645.1 Flavobacterium johnsoniae UW101 | reverse complement strand
AAATTTTTCATTGGGTTAATTTTTCTGCTTTTAACCGGCGCCACTGCCCTTGCCTTTCCTAAGTTAATGGGAATGCTGGTAGACTGCGTTAAAAACAAAGACAACGGCGAAGCAAATACAATAGCTTTGGGATTAATTGCTATTTTATTTTTACAGTCTTTTTTCTCATTTTTCAGATTATCATTATTCGTAAACTTTACCGAAAATACACTGGCAAACCTGCGTCTGGCTTTGTATACCAATTTGGTTAAACTGCCAATGACTTTCTTTTCTCAAAAAAGAGTTGGAGAATTAAACAGCCGTATCAGCGCCGATATTACACAGATTCAGGATACTTTAACCACTACAATTGCCGAATTTCTGCGTCAGTTTATATTGATTATTGGTGGTGTAATTTTATTAGCAACAGAAAGTTTAAAATTAACTTTATTAATGCTTTCTGTAGTTCCGTTAGTAGCCATTGCTGCTGTAGTTTTTGGAAGGTTTATTAGAAAATATTCTAAAAAAGTACAAGATCAGGTTGCCGAAAGCCAGGTAATTGTAGAAGAAACAATGCAGGGAATAAGCATTGTAAAAGCTTTTGCAAACGAATGGTACGAAATTGCACGTTATAAAGGTAAAATCAGCGATGTTGTAAAACTGGCTATTAAAGGAGGTCAATATCGTGGTTATTTCGCTTCATTTATCATTTTTTGTTTATTTGGAGCTATTGTAGCAGTAGTTTGGTTTGGCGTTCGTTTAAGTATTGCCGGCGAAATGAGCGTTGGCCAGTTAATTTCATTCGTATTGTATTCTACTTTTGTTGGAGCTTCTTTTGGCGGAATTGCAGAATTATATGCCCAAATCCAAAAAGCGATTGGTGCAACAGAAAGAGTTTTTGAATTATTAGACGAAAACCCAGAGAAAATCAACTCAAATTCAAACCAGAATAAAGAGAAAATCAAAGGAAATGTTACCTTTAATAACGTTGCTTTCAGCTACCCTACACGTCAGGAAATTCAAGTTTTAAAAGACGTTAATTTTAAAGCTGAATTTGGACAGAAGATTGCCATTGTAGGGCCAAGCGGCGCCGGGAAATCAACTATTTCTTCTCTATTATTGAGATTCTACGATATTACTTCGGGAGAAATTACAGTTGATGGTAAAAATATTTATGATTACGATCTTGAAGATCTTCGCGGTAATATGAGCATTGTTCCTCAGGATGTAATTCTTTTTGGAGGAACAATCAGAGAAAATATCGCTTACGGAAAACCAGATGCTACAGATGAAGAAATTATCCAGGCAGCGAAACAAGCCAATGCTTTTAATTTTGTTGACGGTTTCCCTGAAAAATTCGAAACTTTAGTTGGAGAACGCGGTGTTAAACTTTCAGGCGGACAGCGCCAGCGTATTGCAATTGCAAGAGCTTTGCTTAAAAACCCAAGTATTTTGATTTTAGACGAAGCGACTTCATCTTTAGACAGCGAAAGCGAAAAACTGGTTCAGGAAGCTTTAGAGGTCTTGATGGAAGGAAGAACAAGTATTATCATTGCTCACCGTCTTTCGACAATTAGAAACGCTGATAAAATTTTAGTTCTTGATAATGGAAAAATTTCAGAAGAAGGAACACATCAGGAATTAATAAATCTGGAAAACGGAATTTATAAAAACTTAAGTAATTTACAGTTTAGTAATTCTTAGATAAATTCCAAATTCAAATAATACAACAAACCCGACAGTTTTTTAAAACCTGTCGGGTTTAATACTCAAATAAATGAATAAAAAAAGCTCCAATATTTATTGGAGCTTTTTTTATATAATCTGTAAACTGAGACAGAAAACTGAAAACTAATTATTTCCCTTTTCTGCGTTTACGTTCTGCTTTAATCATTGATAATTCACGGCTTGTCTGCCCAGCTACCGAAGTATTTTCTTCAGCACGGCGAATCAAGTACGGCATAACATCTTTAACAGGTCCAAACGGAAGATATTTCGCTACGTTATAACCGTTTTCAGCTAGATTGTAGCTTATATTATCGCTCATACCGTATAATTGTCCAAACCAGATTCTGTTGTCATTTTTAGCAATGCCTTTTTGAGCCATACTTTCCATAAGTTTGTAAGAACTTAATTCGTTATGAGTTCCTGCAAAAATTGACATAGTTTCGATATGATCTAACATATAATTAACGGCAGCATCATAGTTTATGTCTGTAGCTTCTTTTGATACACAAATTGGCGAAACATAACCTTTTTCTTCTGCACGCTTGTTTTCTTTTTCCATATAAGCACCGCGAACTAATTTCATTCCAATAAAGAAACCTTCTTTTTTAGCGATTTCGTGCAGTCCTTTTAAATAATCCAAACGATCCCAACGGTACATTTGAAGTGTGTTGAAAATAATCGCTTTTTCTTTATTGTATTTGCGCATCATTTCGGTAACCAATTCATCAGCAGCATCCTGCATCCAGCTTTCTTCACCATCAATTAATAAAGCCACATCTTTTTTATGAGCTTCACTGCAAACCTGATCAAAACGAGCCACTACTCTATTCCATTCTTCTTGTTCAGCAGGACTTAAAGTTTGTTTCTCACCTAATTTCTCATACAATTCAAAACGTCCTAAACCTGTTGGTTTAAATACTGCAAAAGGAATTGCTAAACGTTCTTTTGCAAATTCAATAGTTTTTAAGGTCATTTCTAAAGCGGCATCAAACTGCTCTTCTTCTTCTTTACCTTCAACTGAATAATCCAGTACAGATGAAACGCCTTTTGTAAACATTTTATCAACTACAGTTAAACAGTCATTTTCGTTTACACCGCCGCAAAAATGATCAAAAACAGTAGCACGAATTAACCCTTCAACCGGAAGATGTGCTTTAATAGCAAAATTGGTAACAGCTGTTCCAATTCTTACTAATGGTTCACTGTCAATCATTTTAAAAAGAAAATAAGCCCTGTCAAGTTCTGTGTCACTTTTAAGTGAAAAAGCAACTTGAGTGTTATCGAATATTTTTTCCATTAAATTTAGTTTTTGTGCAAAGATATGGAGTGTTTTGAATATTCTTTACGAAATCGTGTGAAATTTTTACAAATTATCAATGTTAAAGAAATTTAGTATTAATACTTTTTATAAAGCTTATTGAAGATAATTACGCCTTTATAATAAAGTAGGAATTTACTTTATTTTATATATTTGCAAAAAATATAATATTGCTATGAGTACTGCAAAAATTGACCGCATAATTAATGAAACGAAGGAGAAGAAAAAAATCTCAAATTTTGTAACTCTTTCATTTATTGTATCATTACTTATAATCGATTTTCTTCCATATTTCAAAAGTCTGGAAATTATCAATCCGCAATTTCTCTACTTATCAGTTATTAATCTAATCTTTGGTATTTATTTTTACTTTAACACCAATGTACTTTCTAATACTGTTTTTTCATTATTAAAACGCAGTTATATTTTTAGATTATATCTGGCTTTTATTTTATTATGCGGGATTTCATTGTTTTCAGCAAAAAATTCCTCTTTAGTTTTTACAAAATTTACCGAAATAGCAATTGTATTTTGTCTTTTTATAAATCTCACTATTCTGCTCAAAGACAAATTTGACCTGCTGTATAAAATAGTACTGATAATTGGAATCAGCGCCTTTTTTCAATCGTTGCAGCAATTACAAAACTTTCTCATCATTCCTAAAAACACTTCAATTATGGATCTTCTTTGGAGCATGAAAGGAAATACGGGAAATATAAATATACTTGCCGCCAGTCTTACTATTAAAATCCCATTTCTATTATTGGGAATTACACATTTTAATAGTTACAAGAAAATATTCTTTACAGTCACCCTGTTTTCTGTGGTATCAGTTATTTTTTTAACAGGAGCAAGAACTCCATTAATTAATCTGTTTTTAATCTTTTTTATTTATATCGTTTATCTGCTAAAAGAAAATACTTTCAGTAAACCAGGTTTTATAAAAATTATATACTTGATTGTTCCTGTTTTATGTGCAGTTTTGTATACAAACTCAATTTTTGAAAAATCTAAAGACAACAATCGATATGTTGCATTAGAAAACAGAATTGAAAGAATTAACGCTGAGGATAATTCGTCAAAAGCAAGGCTTACATTTTGGGGAAATGCTTTTGAAATGATTAAAAAAAATCCAATACTTGGCATTGGATTAGGTAATTATCAAATAGAATCTATTCCGTATGAAAAAACTACTTCTTACGATTTAATTGTTTCCCTTCATGCACATAATGATTTTATTGAAATTTCTGCAGAAACAGGAATTATAAATGGCTTGATTTATTTATCCATTTTTATACTGATTTTCAGTATCAATTTAAAAAATGTTCTAAAATCAAATGATTCACATACAAGATTAACAGCGCTTTTGACCTTAATGCTGGTTATTGTTTATGGAGTTGATTCCCTTTTTAACTTTCCTATGTACAGACCAACAATGTCTATTTTCTTTAGTTTAATTCTGGCCTTTACTGTTCTAAATAATTTTAAAGACAAAAATTTACAGCAAACTTCAAATAAAACTATTAAGATTATAGCTGTGACTTTAATTGTGGTTTCTTTAATTACCAGTTATTCTGCGTTTTTAATATATAGAGCATCAAATCTGGAATATTTAATTGTAACAGATAATATAAACGTAAATACTAAAGGAGCTCTTAACGGTGACGAAGTGATGAGAAGAATGCCGGCATATCCTAATGTTTTTAATACTTCAGAGTCATTTTATGAATATGCGGGGATTTACTATATCCGTGAAAAGAATTACAGCATGGCCTTAAAATGTTTTTCGAGAGCCTCAAAAATCAACCCATATTTAGGCAGAATCGATTTTTACAAACACGTTATTTCTAATGAAAAAGGAAATATTGACAGCGCTTATATATATGTGAAAAAAGCATTTTACAGATACCCTGTAAATTACGGTATTTACTCCATATCAGCAGCCATGGCGGCAAAAATGAAAGACACTACAGAAATTTTAAAAGAACATGCACTATTTAGTAAATATAGAAACCATCCGGAAGAATTGAATCTAACCTTATCAAATCTAAAAACGGCAGGTTATAACTATAAATCACAATTGAATTTTATAAACAAAAGCTTAATCAAATCTCCTGCAGACAGTACATTATTAAAAAAGAAAAAAGATTTACTTGTAACGGATTATCTTGTAAAAGGTCAAAGTTTTGAATCTCAATCAAAATTAGATAAAGCACTGGAATACTATGAAAAAGCTTTAAAAACAGATCCTAATAGTCCATATCCATTACAAAATATAGGGTTTTATTATTATAAAGCCGGACAGGATAAAAAAGCAATAAGTTACTTATTGAATGCTTTAAAATATCCCGGACTATACGATGGAAAAACAGAATTTTTTATTGGAATATGTTACTTGAGAGAACAGGATAAAGCAAATGCCTGTAAATATTTTAATATTGCCAAGAACAAAAAATATTCTCAGGTAAATCAATCAATTTTGCAAAGTTGTAAATAATATCTGCTTCTTTTTTTAAACAGAAATGAATATTACTTAGAATCATTCGTTTTAAAACAAATAAGGCTTAAAGTTTGAATATTATTTAGCTTAAAATGCTTTATTTTTGCGCTTTCAATTAACCAAAGAAATTATGCAGTCTATACAAGCAAATAATTATCTCGTGCATTTTAACCAAAATGCTTACGAAGCTTTAAATAATCATTTAAGAGAAAATAAATACTCAAACATTTTTATTATTGTTGATACAGAAACAAATGAGTATTGTCTTCCTAAGCTTCTGCCTATTATTGAAACTGATTTAAATATCGAAATTATCGAATTTGAAGCAGGAGAAGCCAATAAAAATATTGAAACCTGCATTCAAATCTGGCATGTTTTAACAGAACTGGGTGCCGATAGAAAATCTCTTATTATTAATCTGGGCGGTGGAGTTGTTACAGATTTAGGAGGTTTTGTTGCTTCTACATTTAAAAGAGGAGTTGATTTTATAAATATTCCAACAACATTATTATCTATGGTTGATGCTTCTGTTGGAGGAAAAACCGGAGTCGATTTAGGAAACCTTAAAAATCAGATTGGTGTTATCAATGTACCTCAAATGGTTTTAATTGACACACAATACCTTGAAACTTTGCCACAAAGCGAAATGCGTTCTGGACTTGCAGAAATGCTTAAACATGGCTTGATTTACGATGCTGCATACTGGAGAGAATTTCTTGATATATCATCTATTGATTATAACGGATTAGATGAGTTAATTTATCGCTCTGTTGAAATTAAAAACGAAATCGTAATTCAGGATCCAACAGAAAAAAATATTCGTAAAGCATTAAATTTTGGTCATACATTAGGTCATGCCATTGAAAGTTACTTTTTAGAAAGCGAAGACAAAACAACTTTACTTCACGGTGAAGCAATTGCTGTGGGAATGATTCTTGAAAGTTACATTTCGCTCCATAAAAATTTAATTTCAAAAGGAGAATACATCGAAATTAAAACAGCAATTCAGTCTATTTACGATCAGGTAATTTTTGAAGAAAATGACATCGATCCTATTCTTGAATTACTGGTTCATGATAAAAAAAATGAATACGGCTTAATTCAATTTGCATTAATTGAAGGAATCGGAAAAATAAAAATTAACCAATCGGTTGAAAATAAATTAATTCTGGAAGCGTTTCAAGATTATAAATCTTAATTTTTTTTTAATCAAAACCGTTGCTTTTGGTATATTTTATTTTTTACATTTGCCTCGATGAAAACAAACAATAAACAAAGACAATTCAGCTCTTACAGAAACCGTCTCAACAGTTCTTTACTAAGGATGTTGAACCGTTTTTACAATAGCAAAAGCCCGTTTTGTTTTGATGTTTTCTTATGCTCAAAAGCAGAACACGAAAAACTGCAAATTGTATTTGCCAATATTAGAGTTTGAATTTAAGATTTAGCCGAGATTTTTACTAAATTTAAATAACAAATTAAAATATTGAAAACTAAATGAATACAAAATATTCTGATCTAATAAACCAAACATATTATTTCCCGCAAGAAGAGTTTAAACTAAACAAAGACAACTTATTGTTTCACAACATCGATTTGATGAAATTGGTAGAACAATATGGAACACCTTTAAAGTTTACTTACCTGCCGCAGATTTCTGAAAATATCAACAAGGCAAAGTCTTGGTTCAGAAAAGCAATGGAAAAGAATAAATACGAAGCAAAATATTACTATTGTTACTGTACAAAAAGTTCTCATTTTGAATACATTATGAATGAAGCTTTCAAGAATAATATTCATATTGAAACTTCATCAGCATTTGACGTTAATATTGTTGAGAATTTATTAGAAAATGGTAAAATCAACAAAAGTACTTATGTAATTTGTAACGGTTTTAAAAGAGACGAATACATTTCAAATATTGCAAGATTAATCAATAACGGACATAAAAATACTATTCCTATTATTGATAACTACGAAGAACTGGATTTACTACAGGGAGAAATTAAAGGTAAATTCAAAATTGGAATTCGTATTGCAGCTGAAGAAGAACCTAAATTTGAGTTTTATACATCAAGATTAGGAATTGGATATAAAAACATTGTTTCTTTTTATAAAAAACAAATTCAGGAAAATGATAAATTAGAGCTTAAAATGCTTCACTTTTTCATTAATACCGGAATCAACGATACTTCATATTACTGGAACGAGCTTGTAAAATGTATTAAAGTATACATTGCACTTAAAAAGGAATGCCCTACTCTTGATGGTTTGAACATTGGGGGCGGTTTTCCAATTAAAAACTCGCTTGCATTTGAATATGATTACCAATATATGATTGATGAAATTATCAATCAAATTAAAATTGCCTGTGAAGAAGCAGAAGTTGATGTGCCAAATATATTTACAGAATTTGGTTCATTTACTGTAGGAGAAAGCGGTGGTGCAATTTATCAGATTTTGTATCAAAAGCAGCAAAATGACAGAGAAAAATGGAATATGATCGATTCATCTTTCATCACTACTCTGCCTGATACCTGGGCAATTAATAAACGTTTTATCATGCTGGCTATAAACCGCTGGAATGATACTTACGAACGGGTTTTGTTAGGAGGTTTAACTTGTGATAGTGATGATTATTACAATTCAGAACAAAATATGAACGCAATTTATCTGCCTAAATACAATAAAGAAAAGCCATTATATATTGGTTTCTTTAATACAGGAGCGTATCAGGAAACTATTGGAGGATACGGAGGATTACACCACTGTTTGATTCCGCAGCCAAAACATATTTTAATTGATCGTGACGAAAACGGAATTCTTGCAACAGAGGTTTTCTCTGAGCAGCAGACTTCTGATGATGTTTTAAAGATTTTAGGCTACAAGAAAAAATTGTAAAAAAAATCTGCAAATTAAAAAGTTATTTTCTATAAAATTCTTAATTTGCATATACAGTAAAAAGGTTAAAAACTTTTAATTCAAAAAAAACAAAAAAAACAAAAACAAAATGAAAGGACCAATCAGTCAGTTTATTGAAAAACATTATTTACACTTTAACTCTGCTTCACTTGTGGATGCAGCCAAAGAATACGAACAACAACTGGCTAATGGCTCAAAAATGTTGGTAAGTATGGCTGGAGCTATGAGTACAGCCGAAATAGGTAAAATTTTCGCTGAAATAATTAGACAAGATAAAGTACAAATTATTTCATGTACTGGAGCCAATCTAGAAGAAGACATCATGAATTTAGTAGCTCATTCTCACTACGAAAGAGTTCCTAACTACCGTGATTTGACCCCAGAAGACGAATGGGCTTTACTGGAAAGAGGATTAAATCGTGTTACTGATACTTGTATTCCTGAGCATGAGGCTTTTAGACGTTTACAAAAACATATCTATAAAATCTGGAAAGATGCTGATGATAAGGGAGAACGTTATTTCCCGCATGAATTCATGTACAAAATGTTATTATCAGGAGTTCTTGAAGAATACTACGAAATTGATTTAAAAGACAGCTGGATGTATGCTGCAGCTGAAAAAAACTTACCAATTATTGTTCCTGGATGGGAAGACAGTACAATGGGTAACATCTTTGCTTCTTATGTAATTAAAGGTGACTTAAAAGCATCAACAATGAAATCAGGTATAGAATACATGACTTTCCTTGCTGACTGGTACTCTAAAAACAGTGCTAACGGAATTGGATTCTTCCAAATTGGAGGTGGTATTGCTGGAGATTTCCCAATTTGCGTTGTACCAATGTTATATCAGGATATGGAAATGCATGACGTTCCTTTCTGGAGCTATTTCTGCCAGATTTCAGATTCAACCACTAGTTATGGTTCATATTCTGGAGCAGTTCCAAATGAAAAAATCACATGGGGTAAATTAGACATTAAAACCCCTAAATTTATTATTGAGTCGGATGCTACAATCGTTGCACCATTAATTTTTGCATATTTATTAGATTTATAGGATATTTTTATGAAAAGAGTTATAGTAGACTACGCCAAACTGACAAATGAAATTTTAAACCTTTTGGTTGAAAAATTTCCTGATGGTTATGATGATTCGGATGTTATCCGTTTTAGAAACGCTAAAAACGAATTAGTAGAAGCTGTTGAAGTTCGTACTGAAGACACTATTTATTTAGTAAAAATCAGTACTAAACTGGCTGACAGAATCGAAAATTATGATGAAGATGACGATATCGATCTTGATGTTGACACAATCGAACCAGTAAAAGGTCTTGATCTTGATGATGAAGCTGATGACGATGACGATGATGACACTCAGGATAAACCAGATACTGACGGCGGCGATGATGATGATGACGATGATGACAGAGATCGTGATGATATCGCTGACGATGAAGATGATGAAGACGACGAAGATTAATTATTCGTTTTAAAAATAAACTAAGGAACTCATTTAGGGTTCCTTTTTTTATGAAATTAGATTGGTAAATAAAATTATTTAAATTATAAGAAAAATACTATATTTATATTTTGGATTTAGTTCCAGATATAAATATTCGCCGCATGAATTCAGAACTACTACACGCCAAACTAAAGGAAAATTTTGGATTTGAAAAATTCAGACCCAATCAGGAGACTATCATTACTACAGTATTGTCTGGTAATGATGCACTGGCAATTATGCCAACCGGAGGAGGAAAATCAATATGTTTTCAATTGCCAGCCCTTGTACTGCCAGGAATAACGATTGTAATTTCACCTCTGATCGCTTTAATGAAAGATCAGGTTGACAGTTTAAAATCAAATGGTATTTCAGCTTGTTACATCAACAGTAGCCAATCTTCAGAAGAACAGCAGTATTATATAGACAATTTAAAAACGAATACTTTTAAACTTGTTTACATTGCGCCTGAAAGTTTATCGTATTTAGACACCATTTTTAGCGAATTAACTATTAGTTTAATCGCAATCGACGAAGCACATTGTATTTCATCCTGGGGACACGATTTCAGGCCGGCTTATACCAATTTGGGTTATTTAAAAAACCGCTTCCCTTCTACTCCTGTTTTGGCTTTAACAGCAACTGCCGATAAAGCGACACGTGTTGATATTACAAAACAGCTCAATTTAAAAAATCCGAAAACTTTTGTAGCTTCTTTTGACCGAAAAAATTTAAGTCTTGAAGTACGCCCTGCATTAGACCGTGTAAAACAAATTATTGACTTTGTAGAAAATAAGCCAAATGAATCCGGAATAATCTATTGTTTAAGCCGAAAAACAACCGAAGAACTTGCTGAAAAATTAGCAAAAAACGGAATTGCAGCAAAAGCCTATCATGCAGGCTTAGACAATACAACCCGTGCCAAAACACAAGATGAATTTATAAACGACGATTGTCAGGTTGTATGTGCCACGATTGCATTTGGGATGGGAATTGATAAATCAAATGTACGATGGGTAATTCATTATAATCTTCCTAAAAACATAGAAGGGTATTATCAGGAAATTGGCCGTGCGGGTCGTGACGGCCTTCCGGCTGAAACGGTTTTGTTTGAAAGTTATGCAGATGTAATTCAACTTCAAAAATTTGCTTCGGATGGATTGAATGCAGATGTGCAGCTTGCCAAATTAGACCGAATGAAACAATATGCCGATGCTGTAAGCTGCAGACGAAAGATTCTGCTTTCTTATTTCGGTGAATTGGTGACAGAGAATTGCGGTAATTGTGATATTTGCAAAAATCCGCCAACTTTTTTCGATGGGACGATTCTCGCACAAAAAGCCCTTTCTGCAATTACAAGATTACAGGAGTCTGAGCCTTTGGCAGTAATTGTTGATTTTTTAAGAGGCTCGAGAAACGCGTATATCTACGAAAAAAATTATCAGGAGCTAAAAACGTACGGAATTGGCGCTGACATTTCGTGGTACGACTGGAATCAATATTTAATTCAGCTTATTAATTTAGGATATTGCGAAATTGCCTTTCATCAGCATAATAAAATTTTATTGACGCCTTTTGCTAAAAAAGTTTTATTTGAAGGCGAAAAAGTAAAGCTTACAACAGTTGTCAAGAAAGTAATTGATAAAAATGAAATAAAACAAGAGAAAGCAAAAGCTGTTAAAAATTCTCTTTTTGAAACCCTTAGAAAATTACGTTATGAAATTGCTAAAGAAGAAGAAGTTCCGGCATATGTAATTTTCAGCGATGCATCTTTGAGACAAATGGAAATCTTAAGACCAATGAGCGATGAAGAATTTCTGGCTGTTGAAGGTGTTGGAAAAGCAAAACTTGAAAAATACGGTGCAGAATTTATCAATGCAATTATTGAGTTTCAAAGAAATAAATCGGTTGTTAAAAAAGAAAAAAAAGACAGCACTTATAAAAAAACGCTAGAATTATTTCAAAGCGGTAGTTCTGTCGAAGAAATTGCAGAAAGAAGAAGCATCAGCCAGACAACTGTAGTTTCTCATATTGCAAAATTATATGTAGACGGATACGATTTAGATTTAAGTCAGTTTGTTTCTGATGAAGAAATTGCTGCAATAGAAAAAGCACAAATTGAATTAGAAAAGCCAAGTGCATTAAAGCCTTATTTCGATTATTTTGAAGAAAAAATGTCTTATGATAAAATTAGATTTGGTTTAGCAGTTGTTGAAAGAAAATATCAAACAATTCAATAAATGCCCTTTTGATCATAAAAAAAATCCTGTGAATATTCACAGGATTTTTTTATGTATAAGCTTTACAAATATCTTTCTTTAAAAACTTTTTGATGATGTTTTGCATGGCCAATGATTACAAAACCTAAAGCTCTTACTGAAATTGGGTTGCCGGAAGCTGTTCCAATTCGTTTAAGCTGCTTATCAGATAAACTTTTGTAAAACAATAAATTCGAATGTCTTACAGCAGAAAATTCAGTTAATAAATCCTGAATACTTCTTTTGTTAGAATCGGTGTTGTCAGCATATTCACTTTCCTCAAAACTTGGCAGAGGCGTTTTATCATTTCTTGAAAATCTTAAAGCGCGATATGCAAAAATACGTTCCGTATCGATAACATGCTGAATGATATCTTTAATCGTCCACTTGCCTTCTGCATAACGATAATCAAATTTATCCATTGGAATATCCTGAACAAATCTGATAAATTCATGAAGCGAAATTTCTAATTCTTCAATTAAAATTCCATCACCGGCTTCTTTGATATAAGTACCAAAATGACCAGAATATTCATTATCTAATAATTCTGCTGTTCTCATTTCTGTTTATTATTTAAGCTGAATTTCTACTTGCATTTGTATTTCCAAAAAGAGATCTCGTTACAATTTTCTCGTACACTTTAATAAGCTCTTCGTTTGGAGAACTCTCTTTGTTTAATTCATTTATTTTTGATAATGCATATTGTTGTATCGTTAACAATGGCAGTACAATACGTTCTCTTATTTGAATTGAAGCTATACCATCAGGATAATTTTCCATTAAGGTTTTATGACCCGCAATTTTCAATAAAAGACGTTTTGTTTCAGAGAATTCATCATGGATAATCTGCCAGAATTCACCAAACTCAGGATCTTTTCTCATGTAAGCTGTTAATGGTAAAAATGATTTAGCCAATGACATCATACTGTTTTCAAGCAGGGTTTTAAAGAACAATGAATTGTGGTACAAATCACTTACTTTGTGCCACTGGCCAGATTTTTCAAAATGTTTTAAAGCTGTTCCTACTCCAAAAAATCCTGGTACATTTTGTTTTAACTGACTCCAAGAACCCACAAACGGAATTGCTCTTAAATCAGCAAAATCTAATGATTCAGATTTACTTCTTTTTGATGGACGGCTTCCAATGTTTGTTTTAGAATAATATTTCAACGTACTCATTTTTTCCAAATAAGGAATAAATTTTGGGTGATTCTTAAAGCTCAAATACTTCTCATATCCTAAATCAGCTAATTGTGTCAGGATTTGAGTTTCTTCTGCAGATAATTCATTCTTTTCTTTACCAAATACCTGATTCGTAACACCGGCACTTAATAAGTTTTCGATATTAAAACGGCAAGAATCTAAAGTTCCAAAATTAGAACTAATAGTTTGTCCCTGAACCGTTATCTGGATTTCTTTATTTTCAATTTTTGGCCCTAATGAAGCGTAGAATTTATGTGTTTTTCCACCGCCTCGTGCAGGAGGTCCGCCGCGTCCGTCAAAGAAAATAGCTTTGATTCCGTATTTTCTTGAAATTTCAGTCAACGAAATTTTTGCCTGATAAATACTCCAGTTAGCCATTAAATAACCGCCGTCTTTTGTCCCGTCAGAGAAACCAAGCATAATTGTCTGCTCATTTCCTCTTGATTTTAAATGCTTAGAATATTCCGGATTAGTATACAGCTGCTCCATAATTTGGTGCGCATTCTGTAGATCATCAACAGATTCAAAAAGCGGAATAATATCAACCGTTGGGTTTTTCCAATTGTTTAAACGGATCATTGCAAAAGTCTCCATTACATTCAGAGCACTTTCGTTGTTGCTGATAATGTAACGATTAGCGCCTTCTTCACCATTGTTTGCCTGAATCGTTTTGATAGCCTGAACAGATTCTAAAGTCGATCTTGTAATTTCGTTTTCAAAATCGGCAGGATTTAAATTCCCTTGTACTTTTGATAAAACATCGATTTTTTGATCTTCTGTTAAATCATAATAATTCTTAGGGAAAATATCTGAACCAGAATTCAAATAATAATTCACAACATCTTTAAATACGGCATTGTGAATTTTGCTGTTCTGACGAATATCTAAAGTAGCAAAATGGAATCCGAATAGATTAATTTTTACTAAAAGTGCTTCTAATTCATCTAGATATAATGATTGATGTTTTTCAATAATTATAGTACGAATAGTATTCAACTGCGTTAATAATTCATCTAAAGTGATGAAAATTTCACCTTTAGAATAAAAAACAGAACGGTAAAGCTTATGTTCAAGATCAGATACCAAAGTATCTACACCTGAGAAAGTTAGCTTTCTTTTTAAGTTTCTCATTTCAACATAGTAGCACTTTAAAATTGAAGTTCTTAAACGATCTGCAACTTTAAGAGTAATTTCTGTTGTAACAAAAGGATTTCCGTCGCGGTCACCTCCAGGCCAGAATCCAAGTTTTATCAATTGGTTCTTGATTGGGTTTCCATCGTGAAGATTTTTTTGAAGATAATGTACAATTTCTCCAGCCGTAGCATAGAATACATTTTCAAGGTACCAAATTAAACTTACCGCTTCGTCGTAAGGATTTGGCTTTTCATGCTGAATAAAAGGTGTTTTTCCCAGCTGCGCAAGCAATTGTTTAATTTGCAATAAATCGTTCTGACGAATTGCTTCTGTCAAATCATTTATAATTCCAAGTACCGGTCCAGGATAAAATTGTGTTGGGTGTGCTGTTAAAACTGTACGGACATTAAAGCTTTCTAAGAAATCTACCAGTTCATCGTCTTTTTCTTTAGCGTCTGATTTTTCTTTAATATCTCGCAAAGAGCCGCGTCCTTCCATATTATTAACTTCAGGAAAAGCTGCATCTTCAATAGCATCAAATAATACAATCTGACGCTCAATATATTGAATAAATCGAAACATAAGATCGATTTTCTCAGTTTCTGAAGCATTGTTTAGGAACTTATTCGAAAAGAAATCAAAAATTTCTTTTGGTGTTTCCTGTTTTTTAAATCCCGTTTCGCAGGTTTCTGTAAATAAAGGAAGTAAAACTCCAGTGTTATCTATAGAATCAAATGGTAATGTTATGAAAACACTATTGTAAATGTGATATTTAGAAAGAACGTCTTTGTTAAAACGTTCTATTTTTGGCAACGTGTACATAATTGTGTTATAGTTGGTTGGTTAATTAGTCATAAAAAAACCCCAAGAAAAACTTGAGGTATATTTTATAATATAGCATTCAAGAGGAATTTTTACATATTTTTAAAAATAGTATGCATCAAACGCTTCTTATCGTTAATACTTTCCTCTAATGAAATCATAGTTTCAGTTCTGTAAACACCATCGATATCATCAATCATGAAAATAACTTCTTTTGCGTGTTTAGTATCTTTTGCTCTGATTTTACAAAAGATATTGAATTTTCCTGTCGTTACAGAAGCTACTGTTACGAACGGAATTTGATTGATACGCTCTAGTACAAATTTAGTTTGTGATGTATTGTTAAGGAAAACCCCAACATAAGCAATAAATGAATAACCTAATTTATCGTAATCTAAGGCTAATGAAGACCCCATGATGATACCGGCATCCTCCATCTTTTTTACTCTAACGTGTACTGTACCAGCAGAAATCAATAGTTTTTTTGCAATGTCAGTAAACGGTACTCTCGTGTTGTCTATTAACATATCTAAAATCTGGTGATCTACTTCATCTAAACGAAATTTACTCATAATTCTTTAATTAATATTACTAATTGCTATTACAAAGTATAAAAATATATATAAAAAATAACAAATTCACATAAAAATTAACTTTTTATCAACCCGTTAACAAATTTAATGTTTTTATTTAAATAAAAATCTGCTTTTTGGTTCATTTTCGGAATATTAGAATAATCATCAGAATAAACAGCTCCTCTTCCATCGTATTCGTAATGACCAAAATAATTTTCCAATTCGCCTGCCTCGACTATGTAAGCATTAAAATGAATCTTATTTTCAATCAATTCTTCTTTGTATTGTGCGACAAAATTCGTAATAATTTCGATACCATCATAATTTATTTTGATATTTTTATACATAAAATCATAAAAAACCACTTTATTTTGTGAAATATTCAAATAATCGGAATTTCTATTGACAACTAAATCGTTTTCGCTTATAAGCTTAAAGCTCGAAATTAGTGAGAAAAATATGTATTTTCTGGTGATTTCCCTATCGTAGTCGTTAGGATAATGGCCTGCTTCAAATAATATAGTAGGAACACCTAAAAACTGAAAAGTGTCTCCTATACAGTTTATATTGAACGAATCGTCAAATCTGCCCACTTGTCCGGGAATATATTTCTGCAATTCATCGTTAATTCCGGCAATTAAATTGATAGCTTTTTGGCGGTTTTCATTTATTTCTCTTTCCTCATTATAAGATGGAGCCAAAAAAGAAACCGTTGCAGGTTTTCCTGTGTCACCTGCACCAAAAATAGTACGCTGATCGTGAAGGTTAAAGCAAAAATCAGGCTTAAAAGCTTCGAAAACCTCTCTTAGAACATTACTTTCCGGCTGTGTAAGGTTTTGAGAATCGCGGTTTAAGTCAATTTTATTTGCGTTCTCGCGAGTGTAAAGTCTGGCGCCGTCAGGATTTAAGATAGGAATGGCATAAAATGTAAATGTATTAAGCATTTTTGCTGCAAAATCAGATTTGCTGTTTAATACATTAATAAAGTCAAAAAGTGCTTTGGTTGTAGTGCTTTCGTTACCGTGCATTTGAGACCATAAATATATACGTGTTTTTCCTGTCCCAAATTGGTAACTATATATAGGTTCTCCTAAAACAGATTTGCCAATAACTTTTACTTCATTATTAGTATTTAATTTATCTAATAAAGGTTTGATATGATCTAAAGTTAGATAACGTCCTTCAATTGATTGTTCTTTGTATTGGTTAAATAATTCTTCTAAATTCATTGTGTTTTGATTAGTTTACAAAAGTAAACATCTTTATTTTTACAATTGTAAACATTGAAAAATTAGTTGAATTTAGAAATGTAAACAGGTTTTAACATTGAATTCAAGTATTTCTTTAAAAAGCGGTTAACAATTGTTATTACTTCAAGTATTAAAAATTAAAATACTGAATTTCAGTTGTTTAAACACAATTACATAAAGTAATTATTAGCTTATCCCTGTATAATTTAGAGTATTAACAACTGTAAAATTGCATTATCTAATCTTTTTAATTACATTTGTAAACAGGTTAAATTTTAAATATAATTTACAATGGTAAACATCGATGATTTTGTAAAAAGACTGGAAATAATACTCGATTATTACGGACTAAACGCTTCTTCTTTTGCAGATAAAATTGGTGTACAGCGATCTAGTATGTCTCACCTATTGTCTGGAAGAAACAAACCAAGTCTTGATTTTGTCATGAAAATTCTGGATGTTTTTCCAGAAGTAGATTTATATTGGATGCTTTTAGGAAAAGGAAATTTCCCTAAATCTGAAAATGAAACTTTAAAATTTGAACCTAAATCGGATATAAAAAGTGAAGACTCCCCTGCTTCATCAAATGAAAACCATTCTGAGATTGATTTGTTTTCTCAGTTACATTATGAAGAAGAAAAAACTCCAGTTAAAAATTATGCAGAACCCAAAAGGTCAAATATAAGTTTTGAAGAAGACGAAATTGAGAAAATTGTATTTTTCTACAAAAACGGAACTTTTAAGGCTTATGTACCATAAGTCTAAAATTTCGCGTATTTGAAAATTTTTAAAATTATTTTTCATTTAAGCGATTCTCACGAATCAGAAAAAATATCCAAAATTTAGATCTGAATTCCGTTTCCTGGAATTTTTCCTAAAACACCTTTATAATGCTGTTTTAAAATTTCCCAATCAGCTTCATAATTTCCTGTTGGGTAAAATGGCTTTCCAAGATTAACTTCTTTTTTGCCCCAGTCAAAAGCTACAGGAACAATTGGCACATTCGCTTTAAGCGCGATATAATAAAAACCTGTTTTAATTTCGGTTACTCCTTTTCTGGTTCCTTCCGGAGCAACTGCCAAACGAAAAACTTCTTTACGATCAAAAATAGCAGCGATAGAATCTACTTTATTTAATCCGCCCGTGCGGTCAATTGGTTCACCGCCAACATTTCTAAAATAATATCCAAACGGAAATTTGAATAATTCTTTCTTTCCAACCCAATTCATCTGCAGACCGGAAATCCCTCTGGTTAATAAACCAATATAAAAATCATGGTTACTTGTATGAGGCATCACCATTAATATACATTTTTTCACTTCGGCATTTTCTATTCCTACTATCTTCCAGCCCATTAGCTTATAAAAGATGAATTTGTATAGTCTTTTCTTCATTAAAATTGATATTTCTTGCAAAATAAAAGATTTAAAATGGTATTTTTGAGTAAAAGCATTACAAAATGATTCAAAAACTATTCAGTTATCTTTATCCAATTAAAATCTTCAAAAAAAAATCGGCCAGAAGCAAAGTTATCGAAGTTACCTGGGCAAATGGAGAGCTGGTTTTAGATTCTGAAAACACTAATTACTCTTACGGAAGTCTGCAGCGTATATTAAGGTACGGACTTCGAAATATTGGTTACAATAAAGTTCTCGAAATGGATCATATATTGGTTCTGGGAGTTGCCGGTGGCAGCGTAATCAAAACGCTGGTTGATGAAATCGAATATAAAGGAAAAATTACGGGTGTTGAAATTGATGCCGAGATGATTCAGATTGCCAATCAGTATTTTAACTTAAATGAAATACAACAGCTCGAAATTGTAATTGATGATGCTTTTGAATTTGTTTTAAAAACAAAAGATAAATATGATTTAATAATTATTGATATTTTTGAAGATACCAATATGCCGAACTTTTTGTTTGAAAAGTTTTTCAGCGAAAGAATTTGTTTTCTTTTAAAAGATCGGGGCTTTGTTTTATTTAATACTATGATTTTAGACGAAGCTCATAATGTTCGAAACAGAAAGTATATATCTGAAATAAATCCAGAATTGTTTACTTCAAAAATGCTGCCCCGCATAGAAGTGCATAATGAACTAATAATAATCGAAAAGCTGCCTTAAATATTATCTTTATGAAACCTCTTGAATCTATATTAAAAGCCTTACCACCTACTAAAATTATTGATGCCTCTATTGATTTTTCAAAATATCTTCCTTTAGATTTATCTATAACGAATACAGAATTAGTCGAAAGTAAACCTGAAACATCTGATGATTTTGAGCGGTTTATTTTTGGATATTTAGCAGATAATAATGCAGAGGTTGCTTATGGCGGTTACATTGAAGGACGTAACTTATATAAAAGGAGCACAATTTTTAAAAACGATTCTATTGCCGAAAGAAATATTCATATCGGCCTTGATTTATGGGCAAAAGCCGGAACTGCTGTTTTAGCACCGCTTGATGGAAAAGTACACAGTTTTCAAAATAATGAAGGTCTTGGAGACTATGGTCCTACTATAATATTAGAACATAAAGCTGAAAATGAAAAATTTTATACTTTATATGGACATTTATCGTTAGAAAGTATAGAAAACCTTACCGTTGGGACAATTTTTAAAAAAGGCAGTCAAATTGCCACATTAGGAAATTCAACTGTTAACGGAGATTATGCACCCCATGTTCACTTTCAGATTATAAAAAACATGGAAGACAAATGGGGCGATTATCCCGGAGTCTGCAATACAAACGATTTGAATTTTTATATAGAAAATTGCCCCGACCCTAACTTATTATTAAAAATAACTTAAATGATTATGAAGAAAGCGGGATTGATTATATGTTTGCTGTTATTATTAATTGGATGTAAATCTAAAACTGTAAGCAGAGATACTGAAGATTTAAAAATTAAAAAAGTTTCTAATGCCGAAATTAGTTCTGAACAGCAGAGAAAAGCTTATGAACTAGGAAAAAGAGTTTTAGAAACCTGTAACACATCAAAGTTTAAACCTTTTAATGAAACTGAAGTTACTCAGTCTGTTAGAGAAAATACGACAGAAGAACGATTGACTAAAACCTGTACAAGATTTAGACAATATTATGGAAGTTTTATTGATTTGAAATTAGACGGAGTTTATAAAACTAAAAACGAAGTTATTTACCGTTATCATGCTTTATACAGTAAAAAAGTAGCTAACAAAGAACTTCGTGTTTTTGTAAACGAAGAAAATTTAGTATCTGCCATAAAATCAATGGACTGGGATGAAAAATTTGATGCCAAAATAGCCGAACAATAAAGTACAACTATATGAAATTAAAAATGCCACTGCTTTTATTACTGTTTATTGCAGCTTTTGTAAATGTTAATGCGCAGCAAACCATAAGCGTAAAAGGTTCTCAGCCATTTCCGGCAACACAGGATTATACATTTATCTGCTAAAAATATGCTTTTACAGGCGAAACCAATATTCAGATTGCAAAAACAGATAAAGGCGGCATTTTAAAGATTACCGTTGCAACATCAAATGATAAAGCCAGAATTGCCGGCGGACTTTATGTAGATTTGGCTAATGCCGATGTTATTGCCTGTGTAGACAAAAACGTAAAAGAATCATCTGATGGAAAAACAACATCATATTATTACTTTACGCCTGCCGAATTTGCTAAACTGAAAAAAAATGATATTTATGCTGTTCGGTTTATTATAAACGGCGGTTCAAATACTTTTGGAAACGAAACCGGATATTTTACTGCGCATAACAAAAAGAATTATTTTTCAACGGCTTACGATACATCTAAGAAGAGTTACGACACGGCTAAAGAAATTAGTGTTTTGTAAACAAAACATTTTATAAAATAAAGCTTATATTTATATTCTAATTTCAAATTTATGACTCCCAACGAAGCTTTAATCACAAAGTTCTATACCGCTTTTTCCAATTCTGATTTTAAAACAATGGCTGAATGTTATCATCCAAAAGTTCATTTTATTGATCCGGCATTTGGTTTATTAAAAGGAGAACAAGTTTCTAAAATGTGGGAAATGCTTTTATCCAGAAGTAAAGGAAACATTAAAATTGAATTTTTTGATGTTAAAGCTGATGAGTTTACAGGATCTGCAAAATGGGTGGCTACTTATAATTTTAGTAAAACCAACCGAACTGTAGTAAACAGAATTTCTGCCGAATTTACTTTTCAAGACGGATTAATTATCAAACATGCAGACAGTTTTGATGTTTGGAAATGGTCAAAACAAGCTTTTGGAACCACCGGATATTTACTGGGCTGGACAGGTTTTTTTCATAAAAAAATCCAGCAGCAGGCATTACTTTCTTTAAAGAAATTTCAGGAATCGAAATAATTTCTGTATTCCAATATACAAATACTAAAAGTATTTTTTAGTCTGCTTTCAATATCTGCCTTCGTGTAGATTATAATTTACTTGGTGCTGAATTAATCGTGTTGTAATAATAAAAAACATGAAAGAAATAATACACAAAAAGTTAAATCAATTGCAGGCAACGGCAATCTGTGGAAACGATATTAGTTCATCCTGTCTTTACGTATCGGCGTTAACGATTTTGTATGCAGGACAATATGCCTGGATTTCTCTTTTAATTGTAGCAGTCGTTTTATTTTTATTCAGAAAAATTTATGGTGAAGTTGTTGGGGCAATTCCTTTAAATGGAGGAGCTTACAATGTCCTATTAAATACATCTACAAAACGTTTAGCATCTCTGGCTGCCACATTAACCGTTTTGTCTTATATGGCAACAGCTGTAATTTCGGCTTCAGAAGGAATGCATTACCTGCACGGAATTTTTGAAGGATTAAATGTTACCATTGCCACAGTAGTTGTTTTAGTTTTATTTACTTTTCTCGCAATCCTCGGAATTGGTGAATCTGCTTTTGTGGCTGTTATCATTTTTGTAACCCATATCGCCACTTTGAGTTTGCTCGTTCTCGCTTCGATTTGGTTTATTTTAAATCACGGATTAAACGTTTTTCATATTAATTGGGAAACGCCTATTGCATTTGGCAGTATGAAAACTGCTCTTTTTTTGGGTTTTTCTGCAGCAATGCTCGGAATTTCCGGTTTTGAAAGTTCTGCCAACTTTGTAGAAGAACAGCAGCAGGGCGTTTTTCCAAAAACACTGCGCAATATGTGGGCGCTTGTCAGTTTTTTTAATCCCGTAATTGCAATTTTGTTAATAAGCGTAATTCCCCTGGCGCAAGTTGGAGAAAACAAAGAATCACTTTTAGCACATTTAGGAGAAACAACAGGCGGATCATGGCTGGCGTGGCTTATTTCTATAGATGCCGTTTTAGTTTTATGCGGTGCCGTTTTAACTTCATTTGTGGGTGTCTCAGGATTATTAAACCGAATGACTCTTGACAGAATCTTGCCTAACTTTTTTTTAAAACAAAACAAAAGAGGTTCACATTATAGAATCGTAATCAGCTTTTTGATTCTTTGTATATCAGTGCTTTTTGCTACAAACGGTCATTTAGAATCTTTGGCCGGGGTTTATACTTTTTCATTTTTAGCCGTAATGGCTTTATTCGGAATCGGGAATCTGCTTCTTAAATTTAAAAGACGAAAATTACCAAGACCAGAGCGCGCGCACGGATTGGCTGTATTTGCTGCCGTTTCTTTTATCATTGCCGCTTTTATCGGAAATATGAAATTAAACATTAATGCTTTTTACACCTTTTTGCAATACATGGTTCCGGCTCTGATTTTCATCGGAATAATGCTCAATCGTGTTATGCTTATAAAAGTGCTTATCGAAATTTTAGAATATTTCTATCAGCCGCTTCGCAAAATGGTAATTCTCAGCAATCGTTACCTTCAAAATTTAAGTGCCGAAATTAATTCTCAGGAATTTGTTTTTTTTACCAAAGGTGATAATATTGCCATTTTAAACAAAGTTCTTCAATATGTAGAAGGCAACGAAACGACCAAAAAGCTAAAAATTGTTTATGTAAAAAATGATGGTCTTATAAACGAAGCTCTGGTAAAAGATTTAGAAGTTCTGGATCGAGCTTACGACAATATAGATATTGAATACCTTGAAATTGAAGGTGTTTTTGGTCCCGAAATTATAGACGAATTATCTCAGAAATGGAAAATTCCTAAAAACTTTATGTTTATAGGTTCTCCGGGAAACAAATTTTCGTATCGTGTTTCAGATCTTGGCGGCGTACGTTTGATTATGTAATTTTTTTAAGCAGAAAACATCTTTCTCATAAAATAACAAACCCGACAGGTTTTAAAAATCTGTCGGGTTTACTATATATAGGCAATGATAAAGTTAAGATTTAAACCAGCTTTCTACCAATTCATCTTCAAATGAAACTGCATTTTTATGAACAAACTCATTTGTATTTTTATTGTAAGAATAGTCTAAAGCCCAGGTTTTATGATTTTTAGCTAAATCTTTAATACTCTCACAGACAAAAGCAATTTCTTCATCAGTTGTCGTTGGATGAATTGACATTCTAATCCATCCCGGTTTTTTGATCAAATCACCAATTGTAATTTCGTTAACCAGTTTATTAGAAGTCTCCTGATCTACGTGCAATAAATAATGACCATAAGTTCCTGCACAGCTGCATCCGCCGCGAGTCTGGATTCCAAATCGGTCGTTTAATAATTTCACGCCTAAGTTAAAATGCAGATCCTCAATAAAAAATGAAATTACGCCTAAACGTTTTTTATGCTGTCCTGCTAAAATTTTAATATTCTCAACAGGTTCCAGTTCTTTGAAAACAAAATCTACAATTTCATGCTCACGCTCCAGAATGTTTTCGATTCCCATTTCTTCTTTCAGCTCAATTGCCAAAGCGGTTTTAATAACCTGAAGAAATCCCGGAGTTCCGCCATCTTCGCGATCCTCAATATTGTCAATATATTTATGTTCGCCCCATGGATTTGTCCAGCTTACCGTTCCTCCTCCCGGACAATCAGGAATCATATTGTTGTATAATTTTTTGTTGAATATCAAAACTCCCGAAGTTCCAGGACCACCGAGAAATTTATGAGGTGAAAAGAAAATCGCGTCCAAATAAGATTCCGGATCTTTTGGATGCATATCGATTTCAACATAAGGACCAGAGCAGGCAAAATCTACAAAACAAACTCCATTGTATTGATGCATTAATTTTGCAGCATCATGAAAAGGAGTTTTTATTCCCGTAACATTCGAACAGGAAGTTATAGAAGCAATTTTTATAGTTCTGTCGCTGTACTTTTGCAGCAGTAACTCTAAATTATCTAAACAAAACAAACCTTTTTCGCAAGATGGAATAATTTCAACATCTGCAATAGTCTCTAACCAAGAGGTTTGATTAGAGTGATGCTCCATGTGCGAAATAAAAACAATAGGTTTTTTTTCTGCTGGAACAGTCGTAAAATTTTTAAGGTTTTCAGGGATTTTCAAACCCAGAATACGTTGGAATTTATTGATAACTCCAGTCATTCCGGTTCCATCTGTAATCAAAACATCATCTTCGTTTGCATTAGTATGACGTTTAATAATATGTCTCGCATGATGGTAAGCCTTTGTCATGGCAGTACCTGACACGGTAGTTTCAGTATGTGTATTGGCAACAAATGGTCCAAATTGGTTCAAAAGTTTCTCCTCAATTGGTCTGTAAAGCCTTCCGCTGGCAGTCCAATCGGTATAAATAATGTTTTTTTTGCCAAAAGGTGACATAAATTCCTGATCTATGCCAACGATATGATGTCTAAATTCCTGAAAATAAGTTTCTAGACTGATGGTACTATTTTTGGTATTCATTTGTTGTGCCTGTGTTTGACTGCAAATATATTGCTTTTTTATAATATTGAGAATTTATCAATTATAAACTTTAAATATTGAATAAACTTTTGGTATCTTTAGTTAAAAGGATGTTTTTTAGATAAATTATCACAATATTCTATCGGATTAATAGGGCATGTAAACTTAAACATTACATTTATGGGAAATTTATCAACAGCCACTTTTGGTGGTGGATGTTTTTGGTGTGTAGAAGCTGTAATTCAGCGTTTAAAAGGAGTTGAAATAATAAAATCTGGTTATTCAGACGGCTTTATAAAAAATCCGGCGTATCGTGAGGTATGCACAGGAAGAACGGGACATGCAGAAGTTATTCAGGTTACGTTTGACTCTGACATAATTTCATATCATGATTTGCTTACTGTTTTTATGACAAGCCACGACCCTACAACTTTAAATCGTCAGGGAGGCGACAGCGGAACGCAATACCGCTCTATCATTTTATATCATGATGAAGCACAAAAAGAAATTGCTGAAAAAGTATTTGAAGAAGTACAGCCAGTTTATGCTGATCAAATTGTAACGCAGTTAAAACCGTTTGAAGTGTTTTATGAAGCCGAAGATTATCATCAAAACTATTACAATAACAATCAGGAAGCTGGTTACTGCCAGTTTGTAATCGATCCAAAGGTTCAAAAACTAAAAAAAATGTACGCTGATAAATTGATCAGCTAAAAAGAATAGACCACAGATTACACAGATTAAACGGATTTCTTTTTTTTATGCAAATAAAAGACAGATTATAGATTTAAATAGATCCGTTTGATCAGTTTTTAACCTGTCTGATCTGTGGGCTGAACAAAAACTCAAATGAAAAATTTAAAAATAAATAATCGATTTACTGCCGAATTACCTGCAGATCCTGACTTAACGAATGAAACTCGTCAGGTGAAGAATACGGCGTTTTCGTATGTAAATCCAACAAAACCTTCAAATCCAAAACTAATTCACGCTTCTGAAGAAACAGCGGCATTAGTTGGTATTTCAAAAGAAGAAATCCATTCTGAAGAATTTTTGAATGTTTTTTCAGGAAAAGAAATTCTTCCTGAAACGCAGCCTTATGCAATGTGTTATGCCGGACATCAGTTTGGTAATTGGGCAGGACAGTTAGGAGACGGCCGCGCAATCAATTTAACTGAAGTTGAAAATAACAATACATTTTATACGCTTCAATTAAAAGGCGCAGGAAAGACTCCCTATTCCAGAACTGCTGACGGTTTAGCTGTCTTGCGTTCTTCGATACGAGAATATTTATGCGCCGAAGCGATGTATCATTTAGGTGTTCCCACAACCCGATCACTTTCATTAATACTTTCCGGAGATCAGGTTTTGCGTGATATTTTATATAATGGTAATCCTGCCTATGAAAAAGGTGCTGTTGTTTGCCGCGTTGCTCCTTCGTTTATTCGCTTTGGAAGTTTTGAAATGCTGGCTGCCCGAAATGAGCTTAAAAATTTAAAACAGTTTGTAGAATATACCATCAAACATTATTTCCCTGAAATTACAGGCGAACCCAAAGAGCAGTATTTACAATTCTTTAAAAAAGTGGCTGATACGACACGCGAAATGATTTTGCATTGGCAGCGAGTTGGTTTCGTTCATGGTGTTATGAATACTGATAATATGTCGGTTCACGGAATTACAATTGATTACGGACCTTATGGCTGGCTTGAAAATTACGATCCAAACTGGACTCCAAATACGACAGACAGCCAGAACAAGAGATATCGTTTTGGAAATCAGCCGCAAGTTGCACATTGGAATTTATACCAATTGGCAAATGCTATTTATCCTTTAATTAATGAAACCGAAGGATTAGAAAAAATCTTAGAATCATTTATGGATGATTTTATTTTAGATTATAAAGAAATGTTTCTAAACAAATTAGGGCTCTTTACTTCAACAGAAACTGATAATGATTTAATCGATAATCTGGAAGCTGTTTTACAATTAACAGAAACTGATATGACTATCTTTTTTAGAAATTTAAGTTCTGTCAAAAAAACAGATTCAGTTGAAAAAGCTATTGAAAAAATTCAATTTGCTTTTTATAAAATTGAAGAAGTTTCAGGAGAAATTTTAGATGCCTGGAAGAAATGGTTCTCTGTATATCTTGATAGATTAAATGCAGAAGTATTATCAGATGAAGTACGTTTACAAAAAATGAACTTAATTAATCCGAAATATGTACTTCGAAATTATATGGCGCAATTAGCTATTGATGCTGCTGATAAAGAAGATTATTCGTTGGTAAATGAACTTTATACTTTACTGCAAAAACCGTATGACGAACAGCCGGAATACCAAAAATGGTTTGCCAAACGACCAGACTGGGCAACATCTAAAGTTGGCTGTTCAATGCTTTCTTGCAGTTCCTAAGTTTTATTAGCACAAATTACACTATTTTTTTACTAATTATAAAAGGTTGTCATACCGAGCGAAGTCGAGATGCTTGTTTGTTCTCGTCTTCGCTCGAACTGACATTGTATAAAAAATACATACTATAATTCGCAGCTATTATTTTGTAGTTATGTAATCCATAATCATATTTGCGTGGATTCTTGAATTTTCAATGAACCATTTATGCGTCTGCATACCGCCGCACACAACACCTGCGAGAAATAATCCTTCTACATTTGTTTCCATCGTTTCAGGATTATAAGCTGGAATTTTCAATTCATCGTTAGAAAGCTGAATTCCAATATTTTCAAGAAAATTTAAATCTGGTTTGTATCCTGTTAAAGCTAAAACAAAATCATTTTCAATAGTAACTTTTCCGTTTGGAGTTTCAATTTCAACTTCATTATCACGGATTTCAGTAATATTTGATTCAAAATACGCTTTAATGCTTCCTTCCGCAATTCGGTTTTCAACATCGGGTTTAACCCAATATTTTACTCTGCTGTTGATTTCGTTTTTACGAATTACCATTGTTACATTTGCACCTTTTCTCCAGCATTCCAAAGCCGCATCTACAGACGAATTATTGGCGCCAACAACCAAAACATTTCTAAAAGCATATTCATGTGCTTCTTTATAATAATGGCGGACTTTTGGTAATTCCTCCCCTTTTACATTCATTAAAATTGGAATATCATAAAATCCTGTAGCAATGATTACATTTTTAGACTGATACAAACTTTTATCTGTCGAAACCACAAAAAGAGCATTTTCGACTTTTTTTATCTCGGTTACTTTTTCAAATAAATTAATATTGAAATTAAAATAACGATGAATATTTCGGTAATATTCTAAAGCTTCCTGACGTCCTGGTTTTGGCGCTAAGCAATTAAACGGAATATCACCAATTTCAAGTCTTTCGGCAGTTGAAAAAAAAGTCATGTACAACGGATAGTTGAAAATACTATTTACAATGGCTCCTTTTTCTATAATTAAATATCGTAAGTTTTTCTTTTGAGCTTCAATTGCGCAGGCCAGCCCAATTGGTCCGCCTCCCACAATAATTAAATCATATTGATCTGTCATAAATTATTCTTTTCTCCAGTTTTTAAATGGATTTTTACTCAAATAAGCATTGTAATATCTTTCATCATTTGTAACTTCTTCGCCCAGCCAGTCAGGTTTTTCGAAATTTTCTGTTTCAGACTGCAGTTCAATTTCTGCCATAATTAAACCTTCATTTTCTCCATAAAATTCATCTACTTCGTAAATATGATTTCCCGATTTAATTTCATAACGCGTTTTTTCAATTTTGCCTTTTTCGCATAATTTTAATAACTCAGCAGCTTCATCCAGCGGAATTTGATTTTCCCATTCAAAACGCGACATACCGCCTTGATGTCCAATTCCTTTTATCGTTAAATAAGCTTTTTCGCCTTTAATTCTAACACGAACGGTTCTTTCCGGAACTGAACTCAAGTAACCTTGTGCAATATTATTTTTTGCAAATGCCTGTTCTTTAAAATCATCGGATTTTACAAGAAACTTTCTTTCTATTTCGAGCATTTTTATTCTAAATTTATTTTACTGCAAGTTACTCAATTTAATTCAGTCAGAATATTGGGTTTAATAAAATCTAAATTTTTTAATTGGTTTCAATTTAAACTTTTACAAGTGTAAAATGCAACCAATTTGCTTGATTATTAACATGTTGCATGTTTTAATTTTCGTTAAATTTGGTTGAATCTTAATTTATTTACCTATGTCTAAAAAAGCACTTTACCTATTAGGCATTGCTCTCACCATAATTTTAGGTACTTTTTTGTACATAAAGTTTTGCTGCAATTGCGCTGTGACCGAACCGAAGGCTGGTCCCGAAAAAACACCTCCAACGGTAATTAAGAACGAAAATTTTGTCCCTTTTGTACTGAATGGCTCCGGATTTGAATATCAAACAAATGATAATTTTAAATTCTTAAAAAATAATTCTGCCCTGATTCAGCCAATAAGTGACTCAATTTCAATTGGAATTGAAAATCTTAAAACTTTTTTAGTTTCAAATCCTAAACAAAAAGTAACAATTACAGGTTACGCAACATCTGATGAAACGAATACTACCAAATTTGAAAATCTTGGTCTGGCAAGGGCAAATGATGTTAAGAATTACTTTGTTTCCAAAGGGTTAGCATCTTCTCAATTAGATACTGAAGGAAAAATCATAAACAGCTGGGAAACAAATGCTGATACATTAATTGGACCTGTTGAATACAAATTTGAGACTGCCGATACAACTTCTGCGGTTACTGATGAATGGTCAGCTTTAAAAGATAAAATTAATGCAGATCCGCTTACGCTTCATTTCAATACTAATAAATCCAGTTTTAATTTAACTAATGATGAAAAACAGAAAGTATCTGACATTTCTAAATATTTAGAAAATGTAAAAAATGCTTCTGTTTTAATTGTCGGACACAGCGATAATGTGGGAAATAGAGAATTAAATATTGTTCTCGCACAAAAACGAGCTGATTTTACTAAAAACTATTTAATTAAAAACGGTATTGAAGCTTCGAGAATCGAAACTGAATCAAAAGGTCCTGACGAACCAGCGGGTGATAATACAACTGCCGAAGGAAAAGCAAGTAATCGAAGAACCGTAATTACAATCAAATAATTAAAAATATACTATTATGAATTTACCATGTATCTTAATACCAATTATAGTGGGTTTAATCTGTGGGATTTTAGGTTACCTGCTTGGAAAATTGAATTCTAAAGGAGATGACTCTCTTGCAGCATCTTTACAAGCAGATTTAGATGCCTGTAAAGCAAACACAAAGAATTTAAACGCAAAAATTTCTTCTTTAGAAGCAGATTTAGCCGCTGCACATGCTAAAGCTTCTGCTTCAATACCTAAATCATTTGTAGCTGATCTTCCAACAGCTGTTTTTGACAGTTCTTTGGCTGCCGGCATTTTAGGTAAAAAAATTAAACAAGATGATTTAAAAATTGTGGAAGGAATTGGGCCAAAAATAGAAGCTTTATTGAATGAATCAGGAATTAAAACCTGGTATGACCTATCACAGTCTTCAACAGAAAAACTACAGTCAATTTTAAATGCAGGAGGTGAAAATTACGCTATTCATAATCCCAGCACATGGGCAAGACAAGCTTTGTTAGCTTTTGAAGGAAAATGGCAGGAATTAAAAGATTGGCAGGAAAGCCTTCTTGGAGGGAAAGAGTAAAAAAAAAGGTTCAGAGGTGCAGAGTGGCAAAGGTTCAATTGTTGTACATTTGTTACTCTGCACCTTTGTTACTCTGCACCTTTGTTACTCTGCACCTTTTTTAAAATTTCCGAATCCCATTTTTGAGATTCGCTGTACCATAACTGGCCTTTTGAGACTTCAAGCGGACAATCAAAATTATTGGTATAAAGTGCTCCGGTTCCAAGTCCTTGAGGTATTTTAGAATTTAGAGTATGAGTCCATTGTGCAATGGCATTTAAACCTATATTGCTCTCTAATGCAGAAGTTATCCACCAGCCAATATTGTATTTTTCTGCCAATGTAATCCATTCCAGCGTTCCTCTAAAACCACCAATAAAACTTGGTTTTAAAATAATATACTGTGGCATGATTTCCTGCAATAATTTTTCTTTGTCTTTGAATGAAAATATACCGATTAATTCTTCATCCAAAGCTATTGGAAAAGGAGTAATTTTACATAAATCAGCCATTGCCTGGATGTTTCCTTTTTTAATTGGCTGTTCTATACTATGCAGCTGAAATTTATATAATTGGTTTAATTTATCTAAAGCTTCATTTAAAGCAAAAGCACCATTTGCATCTACACGAATTTCGATTTCTTCGGCAGAAAAATGACTGCGGATAAAAGCTAATAATTCTAGTTCTTTTTGAAAATCAATTGCCCCGATTTTAAGTTTAATACAGTTAAAACCTGCGGCTAATTTTTCTTCAATTTGTTCTTTCATAAAAGCCGGCTCCCCCATCCAGACCAAGCCATTTATTACAATTGATTTTGAATTGTTTGTAAAATCAGAAGGAAAAAGTAAAAATGGATTTTCACTTTTAAGAGATAAAAAAGCCATTTCGACTCCAAATTGAATCGATGGAAATTCCATTAAAGATTCCCAAAGTGCTTTTTCACCTAAATGAATATTTTCGCAGGTCCACTTTAGTTTTTCTTCATAATCGTCACGGTCATCAGCACTTAAACTGCGGAGAATACCACACTCGCCTATTCCTTTTTTACCATTTTCTTCGAGAATAATAAACCAGGTTTCTTTTTCGGTCATAATGCCTCGAGACGTGCCAGACGGACGTTTAAACTCCAGCATATATTTGTAGTAAGTCGCTTTCATTTTTTTTAGATGCTGAGATACTAAGTTTCTTAGCTGCTTAGTTGTATAGTTTTAAAACTTTTTCGAAGTCTTTTGAAGGTAAACCCGCTTTTTCAAAAATAGTAAAATCAGATTTTGTTTTGTCTTTCCAGCTCATGCTGTCAGTAACGTTTTGATTTTGATATTTTTTATAGATTGCTTTGGCATCGCTGTAATTATGACTCACCAAATAAACGTGTGCCAAATTCAATTTTATAAGTAATTCTGTTTCGTCTAACTTTTCACCTTCTTGCAGAAATTTTAATGCTTTTGCATATTGTTTGGTTAGAATATAGCAGTAACCAATTGAATTGTAATCTAATGCTGTAGCTTTTCCATCGTTGATAATAGTACCCAATTTTGGAATTGCTTCATTGTATTTTTGCTGTTTTATTAAACCTGAAACCTGATTTCTTAAATCGTTATACACGTTTTTAGAAATGTCGGCATCTTTATAACATACATTTCCAAAGTCCTTATAGACTTTTGTTTTTTCAACGGCAAGTAGTTTTTGAAATTCAGAATAACGATATTGTTTCATGATTTTCTCTAAAATACAAACACAAAAATCATCAGAATTGGCCATTTTCTGTGCCATTGTAGAGGTTTTGCAAAGACTGATAATTTCATTTTTGTTATCCTGATTCCAGCCTCTGTTTAATTTTACATCAACCCACGGCACAACTTCTAAAACTACTTTTTGGCTTAAAAACCAGTTTTTGCTTTCAAAACCAAACCAAATTGCTTTTGTATTTTCTTTTAAACAAGAATTTTTATCTAATGAAATACGTTTTGCGTCTTTGCTTACTGGTTCTTTTTGCGAAAAACAGGCATTATCAACTTTACCGTCAGTTATATATTTTTTAGTGTTTTCGCTGGAAGTAAAAAGCGAATAAGTGCATTGATCGTCTCCGGAAATATTAGACATTAAAAAAACAGCTCCTGCAGAGCCTTGTCCAATTCCGTATGGATCGGGAATTGATTTTAGAAGAGAAACCAGACTATTGGCCATTTGCTGGTTTTTATCCAGAAGTGTAATTCTGTAAACAATTTCAGTTGTTCCTACTGGCAGATCTTCTGTTTTTACAACAATACGATCTCCGGCAGAAACTAAAATTTCTTTTGTTGTGGCACGCTCTTTATCCCAATAACCATCTTTTTGAGCAAAAGAATTGTACGCCGAAGCGATTAATAGGATTAAAAATATTCTTTTGAAATTCATAACCTGAATGATAGCTATTTATTTTTATTCTCATTCTGCCATTCATAAGCAATGACAAAATGAGAATATCTTTCTTATAAAGCGATATGTATACTATTATAATTCTATAGATTCACCAATTGCTAAAAGCATCAAATCTTTTCCTTTGTCAAAGAATTTTTTAATTGATTCTTCGTGATTGATTTCGATATAGCCAAAAGTATCAAAGTGATATCCTAAGATTTTATCGCACTCTATAAAGTCTGATGCGATAATAGCATCTTCTACATCCATTGTAAAATTATTTCCAATTGGAAGAATAGCTAAATCTAATTTTGTTCTAAGCGGAATCAATTTCATGTCATACGTAAGCGCTGTATCGCCTGCGATGTAAATGTTTTTATGTTCGCCTTCGATAACAAATCCTCCAGGATTTCCTCCGTATGTTCCGTCAGGGAAAGAACTTGAGTGAATTGCATTAACGTATTTTACTTTTCCAAAATCGAATTTCCAGCTTCCGCCATGATTCATTGGATGTGAATTAAAGCCTTTTTTAGCATAATAGCTTGTAATTTCAGCATTTGAAACAATAACTGCATTTGTATTTTTTGCAATTGTTTCAACATCTAAAACATGATCGCCATGTGCGTGAGTCAATAAAATATAATCAGCTTTTAATGTATTTATATCGATAGCTGCCGCTTGTGGATTTCCTGTAATAAAAGGATCGACAATAATGTGTTTTCCTCCAACTTCAATCGCTAAAGAGGCGTGTCCGTAGAATGTTATTTTCATTTTTTTTAATTTTAAATTGAACTTGATTTTTATCTTCCGCCTAAGAAAAGATTAACAAAAATATCTGCTATTAATGAAATCATGCAGACAGTTAATAGTATAGAAAGCAAAAATGTACTTAGCGCCAGTTTTTTTAATTCAGGATCTAAAAGCTTTGGATTTTGGTTTTTATAAACTGTAATTAAATGTTTAGTTAAAGGAATATAAGCAACTAAAAACAAATACTGATCGAAACGATAATCGCTCAAAATGGCAAAAATTACCATTAAAAGCATTGCTGTAACAATTAAAAAATAATGGTATTTTTTTGCTTTTGCACCGCCCATTTGCACTACAATTGTGTTTTTACCTGATTTTCGGTCAGATTCTTCGTCGCGCATATTGTTTAGGTTTAAAACACCTACGCTTAATAAACCTATTGAAACTGCCGGAAGAATTAACAAAGGATCAACTTCTTTGGCGTATAAAAAATTAACCCCTAAAGTACTAACCAGACCAAAGAAAATAAAAACAAATAAGTCTCCAAATCCTTTATATCCGTAAGCTGAGTTTCCAACAGTGTAACGAATAGCTGAGATAATAGCAGCAATTCCCAGTAAAAGAAAAAATATCGAATAGCCGAAATTGTCTTTTCCAAAGGCAAAATAAATCAAAATAACTGCTGATAATAAAGTCAATACAGAAGTTAGTATTATGGCTTTTTTCATAGCCTGCGGTGTAATAATACCACTTTGAATAGCGCGCTGCGGCCCTACTCGGTCAGCATTATCTGTGCCTTTTACACCATCGCCGTAGTCGTTGGCAAAATTGGATAAAACCTGTAAACCAAGTGTTGTTAAAAGTGCGAAACCAAAAATTTTCCAGCTGAAAACTTCAGTTGGTGTATTGATTGTTTCTGTTGGATTTGAAAGTGCATAAATACTTCCAACTATAATTCCGGAAACTGATAATGGCAATGTGCGCAGTCTTGCGGCTTCAATCCAGTGTTTCATGTTTTAATTTTAGATTTTTGAATTTAGAGTTTAGATTTTTGGATTCTTTTAATTTTAAAAATCTAAAATCTGTAATCTAAATGATAATATTGTTTTTTAATCTAAAGTTTAGATGTCAGTTTTAAATTCAAAAAATCTAGAAGCTGCAATCTAAAATTCAAACTATTTATGGTAACCATTTATTTTCTCCAAAGTTTGGTTTTCTTTTTTCTAAAAAGGCATTTCTTCCTTCTTTTGCTTCTTCAGTCATATAAGCCAAACGAGTCGCTTCGCCGGCAAAAACCTGCTGTCCTACCATTCCGTCGTCAGTTAAATTCATGGCGAATTTCAGCATTTTTATAGAAGTTGGTGACTTTTGTAGAATTTCCTGTGCCCATTCATAAGCAGTTGCTTCTAATTCATCATGCGGAATTACAGCATTAACCATTCCCATTTCAAAAGCTTCCTGAGCAGAATAATTACGTCCTAAAAAGAAGATTTCACGTGCTTTTTTCTGTCCCACCATTTTAGCAAGATAAGCCGATCCGTAGCCGCCATCAAAACTTGTAACATCAGCATCTGTCTGTTTAAAAATAGCGTGTTCTTTACTTGCCAAAGTCATATCGCAAACTACATGTAAACTATGTCCGCCGCCAACTGCCCAGCCCGGAACAACAGCAATAACCACTTTTGGCATAAAGCGTATTAATCGCTGTACTTCTAAAATATTTAAACGATGCTGTCCGTCATCGCCAACATATCCCTGATGACCACGTGCGTTTTGGTCACCTCCGCTGCAAAATGAGTAAACACCATCTTTTGTCGATGGACCTTCTGCAGACAATAAAACTACTCCAATTGAAGTATCTTCTTGAGCATCGTAAAAAGCCTGGTATAATTCTGAAGTTGTTTTGGGTCTGAAAGCATTTCTAACATTTGGTCTGTTAAAAGCAATTCTGGCAACTCCGTTACATTTTTTATAGGTTATATCTTCAAATTCTCTGGCAGTAATCCAATCCATTTCTATTTGTTTTTATTTTAAAAAATTATAGTGTAAAAATAAAGCATTTTTTACATTTTAACCTATTGATTTTCGTTTTAGTCAGCATTAATAACGGTTTCAATGTTAAGAATTGGTGCAGTCATTTAAAAAATAACACTTTTTAACATTAGTTTAGAAAAATAATGAGTAATTTTACACCCTAGAAATCAACGAGATACGAGTTGTTTTGTTGATATAAGATTGATTTTCTTTCACTGATTTATTAACCTAAAAAATGATTTTTTTGAGAAAATTTAAAAAATTTGTCGCTCATTTTTTTACGGTTTTAATTAGTAAACCTGTTAATAATGAGCAAATGATTTATTCGTTTGTTGAAACTTCAAAAAGGAGAAAGTAGCACCTAAGGTTAAACGCTAGAATTGTTTTGTAATTAGTATAAAAATTGATTACGAAAAGAGGAAAAAATGCTAACTAAAACTTTCTAAAAGTTATTTTATTAAACCAAATGGATTAGCCGTGAAATTAAATTTTTGCTTTTGATATAAACGTTTTGATCGTTTAAAGACATACCATTTCAGAGTAATTTCTAAAATTCGTAAAGCTGTTACTTATGAGATGAATTCGAATTTATTTTATTTCTGTTTTTTTTTAATTACAATTTTTTTTAAAACTAGAATAAAAAGGGAAAGGCTGCTTGTAATGAGCAGCCTTTCTTGTTATTATATATTAATTGAACTTTATTCTTTTACAAGATAAATTCCATCTTCCTTAATTTCAATGAGTTTTTCTTTATATAAAGCTCCTATAGCCTTTTTAAAAGTCTTTTTACTCATTTTTAATACCGTTTTAATGTCTTCTGGATGAGAATCATCATTTAGGCGTAAGAATCCTCTGTTTGCTCTTAATTCATCTAATATTTTTTCTGCATTTGGTTCAATACTTTGATATCCCTGAACTTGAAGTGCAACGTCTATTTTATTGTCAGGACGAATGTTTTTAATATAACCGCGCATTCTGTCACCGGTTCTTATCGAATCATCATAAACTTCATCTTTGTATAAAAGTCCTTTGTGTTTTTCGTTAATGATTACATTTATCCCAAGCTCAGTAATATGCGATACAATTAAGTCAACTTCTTCGCCTTTTTCTACTGTTAAATGGTCGTTATTTAAAAACTGATTGGTTTTACTTGAAGCAACTAAACGGTTTGTTTTTTCGTCTAAATATAAATATACCAGGTAACGTTTTCCTTTTTCCATAGGACGTGCCTGCTCTTTAAACGGAACCAGAATATCTTTTTCCATTCCCCAATCCATAAAAGCACCAACCTGATTGATATAATTTACTCTCAAAAGCGCAAATTCATTCAGAAAAATGTAAGGTTCAAGTGTTGTGGCAACCGGACGCTGCTCATGATCCAGATAAACAAAAACGACAAGTTCTTCGCCTATTTCAAATTCATTTGGAACGTATTTATTTGGAAGTAAAACATCGTAATTTCCTTCTGGATCTATTTCAGGTTTTCCTAAAAACAAACCAACTTTGGTATCACGTAATATAGTAAGTGTGTTGTATTTTCCTATTTCAAGCATTATAATAAGGTTCTAAGCTGTTAACAGCTGAATTTCTAAAGTGCAAATGTACGAAGTTTGAAAATGGCAAATAGAAAATGTTCCAGATTAAATCTTATAAAAAAGAAAAAAGCGTCAAAAATGACGCTTTAATTTTTATTTGTAAACACTTTCTTTTTTAAAATGTATTGTCAATAAATAGTAAATAACTACTCTGTATTTATGTTTATTTGCTGTACCATATTTTTGTAAAGCCAAATGAATAGCTTCATCTAAAGCCGGAGTGTCTGCCAGACCTAATTTCTTAATAAGAAAATTATTTTTAACGGTATGCAACTCAGAATCTTGAGTTCCTGCTACTGTTGATGCATCAGCATTATAAATAGACGGCCCGCATCCAATTGTTACTTTTGTCAGCAAATCCATATTAGGAGTAACTCCGCATTTATCTTTTAGGTCTGCCGCATACTTTTTAATTAACTCTTCTCTTTTGCTCATATATAAATTTAATTATTGGTTATATAAAACCAAATCTAAATAATATTAGAAGCAGAAACAAATTTTTAACAATATTTAACTTACAAATAATTATGTAAGCTCTTTAAAGTATTGTTTTAGAATAACATCATTTTCAAAAGTTGGGGTAAAGACTTCTAAAATTCCGGGTGCTTCATTAGAATTGTATAGTAATTCTAAATTTTCATTTAAAGAAGATAAATCATCTGCTTTAAAATAACTGCATTGGTACATTTTAGCCAAATGCTCTGCTGTTAAATGATGCGAAGTTTCAAAATAAGTATTAAAAACAGGTTTTTCCTGATGCCCAGGCAAAATTCTAAAGATTCCCCCTCCTCCATTATTAATCAATATAATTTTGAAATTCTTAGGTATATAAGAGTTCCATAAAGCATTGCTGTCGTACAAAAAGCTGATATCTCCGGTAATAAATACATTTGGTTTACCACTTCCAACAGCTGCACCAACAGCAGTCGAAGTACTTCCGTCTATACCGCTTGTTCCTCTGTTACAGAAAACCTCTATTGAAGGATCAATTTCAATTAATTGTGCATATCGAATGGCTGAACTGTTACTGATTTGCAGCTGACTGTTTTTTGGAAGTGATTCAATTACTTTTTCAAATACTTTAAAATCAGAGAAACCAATTTTAGACAAATATTGCTTCTTTTTGATTTTTCTTAAATCGTAAATTTTATCAATTTTTGAAAAATATTTACTGGTAACAAATTCTGTTTTTGGAAGCAGATTTTTGAAAAAATCATTGGGTTCCATTACAAAATGTTTACTTAAAGCATTGAATGTATCATAAGCACGTAATGTATCTATATGCCAGTGATGTACAGGTTTATATTTTCGCAGAAAAGCTTTAATTCGTTTTGATACTATCATACCTCCAAAAGTAATTAAGACTTCCGGCTCCAATTCTTTAAAATCTGAATCATCAAAAGGTGTAATTAAGCTGTCGATGCTGTTAATAAAACTTGGGTGATGCAGATTTGATGTTGTTTCTGTAAGTACCACAATAGACGGATCTTTGGCAAAGTTTTCTAAAACGGCATCATCGATCGAATTGGCTTCGTTTATTCCTCCAATAAGGATTAATTTTCTTTTGGATGAGTTCCAGATTGAAACAATTTCATCTTCGTTTTCGATGATTTTTGTTTCGAGGAATTCTTCCAGATTGGTAATTTTAGGCTCAACCGAAAGTTCTGAAACTGTTTGGTATAAAGGTTCTTCAAAAGGTGCATTAATATGAACCGGACCTTTTTGAAGAATAGCGGTTTCTATAGCTTTATTAATTTTTAAATCATTTTCTACAGAAGCATCTTCGGTTAAATTGGCATTAAAAACAGAATGATTTAAAAAGACATTTTCCTGACGAATGGTTTGTCCGTCTCCAATATCAATTTTACTCTGCGGGCGGTCTGCTGAAATTACAATTAAAGGTATCTGACTGTAAAAAGCTTCGGCCACAGCCGGATAATAGTTTAGCAATGCAGATCCGGATGTACAAACTACTGCAGCTGGCTTTTGGGTTTGCTGTGCAATTCCTAAAGCAAAAAATGCAGCGCATCGTTCATCGGCAATACTGTAACATTTAAAATTTGGATTTTGTGCGAAACCAATAGTCAAAGGTGCGTTTCGCGAACCTGGAGAAATTATTATATTGTAAATTCCTTTTGCTGAACAAATTTCGATAATGCTTTGTGCAAGCGCTATTTTGGGGTAAATCATTCTAAATGGTGTATAATATTTTGAGAAAATTTAGTACTTAAAAATTTCCTTTTGCAATTACAAAGTTACAAACTTCGTGTCTCATTTAACTTATATATTAGGAAGATATTAAGACTGTTTTTAGAAAAAGAGAATATATTTGTAAAACAGAATTTTCTCTACTAAAATAAACACCTTATGCGTTTTTTATATTTACTTTTTCTTTTTGTTTCACTACAAGCCGTACAAGCACAAAATCAATTTTCTGTTGAAGGAATATCATACAAAACAGCATTAGAAAATGCCAAAACGGAAGGCAAACCTGTTTTTGTTATGTTGTATGCTGATTGGTGTCCGCATTGTAATCAAATGAAAAAAGAAGTTTTCAGCGATCAAAAAGTGATGGATTTTTTGAATAAGAATTATGTGTGTGTCTGGAAAAATATCGAAAAAGAAGAAGGAATAGCTCTTAAAAACAAGTTCAAAACGACTTCTCTCCCATCGTTTTTATTCTTAGACTCAAATGAAACGCTTTTGTATGCTTTAAAAGGAGAAATGAAAACCCCGGAGTTTTTAGCCGAAGCAGGTTATGCATTAAATCCAAAATTTCAACTGCCTAATTTAGAAAAAGATTTTTTGGCTGACACTGGCAATGCCACAAAGTTTTTTAATTATTTGAATACTTTAAAGAAAGGAAAAGACAGAACTGAATTATCAATTCCGACACATATTTATCTGCAGACAAAGTCTGATGAACAATTAATAAGCGAAACTAACTGGCGTGTAATTGCTAATGGTGTTACTGATATTAATTCGAGAGAATTTCAATATGTTTTAAAACATCAAAAAGAATTTGTTGCTGTGGCTTCGCAAAATCGAGTTGACAGAAAAATAGAAAGTATTGTAAATGAATTGCTTCGTCCGTTAGTTGATAATTTAGACACTATAAATTATTACAAACAGAGAGAAGTTGCCAAATCTATCAAATTACAAAAAACAGATTCTATTGTTTTTAAATATGATTTGACGCTGGCTGAACGAACTGAAAAATGGAATTTCTACAAAAAAGTTACACTTGAAGATACTGAAAAACTGGCTTGGAACGATGCCAGTTTCTTAAAAGAAATAGGTCAGACTTACCTGAAACATATTGATGATAAAGAAAGTTTAAAAAAGTCAATTTCATGGGTACAGCATTCTTTAGAGCTAAATGATTCTTATGATGGAACTTTATTAGTTTCTAAACTTTATAATAAAATTAAAGATAAAAAATCGGCATTAAAATATGCCAAAGATGCTAAGGCAATTGGTAAAGAAATGGGCTGGAATACAAAAGATGTCGATGCTTTACTCGCCGAATTAAATTCAAAATAAACAAAAAAGCACACACGAATTTCACGGTTTTTTAATGACGTGAATTTTCAAAACAACCAAAACAATGAGCGTTATACTTAGACCTGCGACTGTAAATGATTTAGGGAAAATCCTTGAAATTGTTAATCATTCTATTCTGCATACAACAGCAAATTACAGTTATGATATTCAAACTATTGAGGTGCAAACAAAATGGTTTGAAGATAAAAAAGCCAAAAACCTTCCTATCGTAGTAGCCGATTTAGACGGCGAAGTTCTTGGTTTTGGAAGTTACGGCCAATTTAGAGAAAAAATTGGTTATCAATATACTGTAGAACATTCTGTTTATGTAGTTGATAATGTGATTGGAAAAGGCGTAGGATCAAAATTATTATCCGAATTAATCCGCCTGGCAAAAGAGCAGGGTTATCACGTTATGATAGGTGCTATCGACGCTGATAATGCAGGAAGCATTGCTTTTCATGAAAAGTTTGGTTTTGTGGAAACCGGAACTATTCGTGAAGTTGGTTATAAATTCGATCATTGGCTTGATCTTGTTTTTATGCAGCTAATCTTGAAATAATCTGAAGAAATTAATCTAAATAAAAAATCCAAATTCCAAAACTCGTAAGTCTTTGGAATTTGGATTTTTTTAATATTGAGATTAAAACCTTATCTGCTCCACTCAGAGATACTGTCTTTATTCATTTTTACGTAATCCTGATTGTTTGCGGCTTCTGCTGCGGCTAAAGAAGCTTTTGCAGTTTCAACTGCTCCTTTTTTATCGCCTTGTTTTGCCTGGATTAACGATTTTAATCTTGTAACATAATATGGCTTTTCAGTGCTCATATCTAAAGCTTTATCAACATAAGTTCTTGCTGTTTCGATATTTCCGTTTGAAGAAAATAAATACTGAGCAGATGCGTAATAATCATTCCAAGTTGGTCCTGCTAATGTTTTCTCGATACTTGCTACAGCAGTTTTAGCTGTCGGCACTTCAAATTTTAAAGCTACATGAGAGTTTTCCCAAGCCATTTCTAAATAAGCATAGTTTGGATCTAAGCCATTAATTCCAATTGTGAAAGTCTCAACTGGTGTTGGTAATGCATCTTCTTTTACAGTAGTTCTTAAAACAACATACTGATCGTTCCAGTTTTCAGGAAGTCCCCAGTTGTCTGTAGAAAGATAAAAGATAACTTCCCAGCTTTCGATTTTAGGAATAGTATAAATTGCATATTTACCTTTCTTTAAAGTCTTACCATCAATTACAACATCATCACTAAAATTAATGATCGTATTTTCGTTTGCTCCAGTTCTCCAAAGTTTACCAAACGGAACTAAATTACCAAAAACGGCTCTTCCTCTGGCACCTGGTCTTGAATAGGTAACTTCAACGTCGGTTAAACCAACTGTTTGTTTGATGTATGCTTTTGGACTCGCCTGCGGTGTTTTAACCTGAGCTTCTGCAGCAAAGGGAGCCAAAATAACAGCTAATGCAATAAGTATTTTTTTCATTATAGAGTTTATTTGTTTTTTTTCAAAATTACGAATTCAATTACCTAACAAATGTTAAATTTTATATAATTCAAGCTTTAAGCTGTGATATTTTTTCGGCATTTAATTCGTTAAAATGATTGATAATCATATCAGCATCAGAAAGATCCTGCATATACGAATGATTACTGTTATAACCCACACAATAAATTCCGGCGCCTTTTGCTGCTTTTACCCCATTTGTGCTGTCTTCGATTATAATACATTCTTCTTTTGGCGCAATTGATAATGAAGCTGCGTGAATAAAAATAGCAGGATTTGGTTTTGACTGCGGAAAATCTTCTCCGCTTACAATATGCGAAAAATACTGATGCAGATTAAATCTTGTAAATACACGTTCGATTGTAACTTTTGAAGCCGACGAAGCCAGAATCAATTGAATTCCGTTTGTATATAAATCTTTTATCAAATCTTCGACACCTTCTAATAGATATAAATCTTCTTTTGTGTCAAAAGCATCGTTAAAAAGGTTTCTTTTTCTTTGAATTAAATCTTCAACCTCATGCTCAATTGTCGGAAAATGTCCTTTTAAGGTTTGAAAAGTATTTCGGGTCGAGAATCCTGTAAATGAAGTGTACATTTCCTCAGGAACCTCAATATTTAATTCTGAAAATTGTTTGTAGTATGCATAACGATGAACGGGTTCTGTATCGACAATTACGCCGTCCATATCAAAAATTACTGTTTTAATCATTTTTTTTAAAGGTACTAAGGTTCTGAGGGACTAAGATTCTAAGGTTTATTGCTTGAGATTAAACTCTTATAAAGTTTTTATTTTTTAAGATACTAAAATTCAAAAGCCTTAGCAGCTGAGAATCTTAGTACCTTAATCTCTTATTTATTGATCAAATAACGAATTACCGTTTCAGCTGCATGAAGTCCAAATAATCCCGGCATATAGCTGTTTGTTCCGTAGAACGATTTTTTGAAGTTTTTCCCGTCAGTTAATTTTAAACTCTTCTCGTTTTGAATTTCTGATGAAAAAACAACTTTTAATTTATTGATATTTACTGCTTTTAAACGTTTACGAATTGTTTTAGAAAAATAACAGTTTATAGTTTTCGAAATATCAGCCACTTTTACTTTAGAAGCCAGCATTTTCCCTCCTGCTCCCATGCTGCTGATAATTTTAACTCTTTTGCGTTTTGCAGCAATAATTAAATTCAATTTTGGTGTAATACTGTCAATACAATCTAATACATAATCAAATTCTGGAGAAACGATTTCAAAAGCTCTTTCCGGCGATAAAAATTCCTGAACGCGGGTTAGTTTTAGTTCCGGATTAATATCCCTTAGACGATCACCGACAATTTTAATTTTTGGTTCGCCAACTGTAGAATGCAAAGCAGGCAATTGTCTGTTAATGTTGGTAATATCAACAACATCACCATCTACTATTGTCATGTTCCCTACTCCGGCTCTTGCCAAAAACTCAGCTGCAAACGATCCAACACCGCCTAAACCTACTACTAATACATTTGCATTACGCAAATTTTCTAATCCTTCTTTTGTAAATAAAAGCTCGGCTCTTTCTGTCCACTCTGCCATATTATATTTTTTGTTGTTTTATTTTTATTTGTTTCAAGTTTCAGATCAAAAACCTTTCACATTTTACTTTCAAATACAATTTTACAATTACTTGAAATAATATCCTGTAATTCTTTTATTGTTATGTTTTTATATTCTGATGCTATATTATAAACCTGCTGGATATCTTCTTCAATTGTATCGGTTTCTAAAAAGAAACGATCGTTTGGAACACTCTCAAAAACGATTTTTAAATCGGGATTCTTTAATAGATATTTCCCAAACGAAAGATAAAATCCATCTTTAATTAATTGTTCTGCAAGTTGTTTATTTTTAGAAAAACCGTGAATGATCATTGGAACAGAAATTTTTAATTTCTTTTTAATTGCCTTAATTTCCTGAAAAGCAGCAACACAATGAATTACTACAGGTTTCTTATATTTTTCGGCTAGAGCCAATTGTTTTTCAAAAACTATAATCTGCTGTTCTAACGGAATTTCGATTCGTTTATCTAAACCGCATTCACCAACAGCCAGGCAATTTTCGGCTTGCAGTTTATCTTCAATAATTTTCAGTTCTAAATCAATTTGATCTTCTTTAATATACCACGGATGAATTCCGATTGAATAAAACGGAATCGATTCATCAAATTCCTGCGGATATTGATTTACCAATTCTAGTATATTAGATTGATTTGTAAATTGATGTGTATGAAAATTAAAGAATTCCATTAATGAAAAGTCTTTACTCCTGCTTTAATTTCTACTTTCAAATCATTTTCAAGAGGAACTAGCGGACAAGAATATTTATGGTTGTAAGCGCAATACGGATTGTATGCCTGATTAAAATCGACAGCGATTGTGTCTCCTTTTGGTATTTTCAAATCGATATATCTGCCGCCAATATAACTTTCCTTCCCGCAGGTTAAATCTGAAAAAGGAAGAAATAAATGGTCTTTATATTCTTTTTGTTTAGAAAGCTCAATGTTTCTGTAAACATTTAACTGCATTTCGGTACCATTTAAAGTAAAAAATAAAGTACCGTATTTTATATATTTTGGCGTTCTGGCTCCGGTAGTTTTCATTTCGAAAACTTTTTCATTTTTTGCTTTTTCAAACTTTGCATTCACAAAAAAGTTCTCGTTAATTGGATAAAAATCTAAAGTTTGAAAAGTCTTTAAATCTTCTTCCATTAATGGACTTGTCTTAGCATCAGCATATTCTGAGTTAATCTGCTTTTGAAATTTTTCTGCTTCACTCTGACTGAATTTCATTTGGCAGAAACCAAAATTAAATGCTAATAACAAAACTAGGATAACACTTTTTTTCATCTGGAAAATTTTCTGCAAAAATAGTTTAAAAGTAACAAAGCAACAACCGTTGTACGTGACAAAGTTTCCTAACTTTGCAGCAATACACTAAAATATAATGCTTAAAACCGCTTTTAACCACTACATCAATAATTTTAAAGGATTTACAAGAGAAATTTGGATACTTACTTTAATTACTTTTATAAATCGTGCCGGTACAATGGTACTGCCTTTTTTATCTAAATATTTAAAAGAAGATCTTCATTTTTCTTATAATCAGGTTGGATGGATTATGGTTTCGTTTGGTTTAGGTTCTATGCTGGGTTCCTGGCTTGGCGGAAAACTCTCTGATAAAATTGGGTTTTATAAAATCATGATTTTTAGTTTGTTTACAACCGGAATTTCAATGTTCCTTGTACAATACATTACTACTTTTTTGGGTTTATGTGCCGCTATGTTTGTTTTAATGGCTATTGCAGATATGTTTCGTCCTGCAATGTTTGTTTCTTTGGGCGCTTATGCAAAACCCGAAAACAGAACGCGCGCCTTAACATTAGTACGTTTGGCAGTTAATTTAGGTTTTGCCGCTGGTCCTGCTCTTGGTGGTTTAATTATCATGGGAATGGGATATTCGGGATTGTTTTGGGTTGACGGAGCTTCGTGTATTCTTTCTATTTCCATTTTTGCCTTACTGGTTAAAGAAAAGAAAAAGACTGATCATGGCGATAAAACCGAAAGTGCTTCTAATACAAAATCGGTTTTTCATGATAAAATATTCTGGGTTTTCTTATTTGTAAGCTTTGTTACGGCTATGATTTTCTTTCAGCTCTTTACAACTTTACCTTTATATCATAATGAAAAGTACGGTTTAAGCGAACTGCAGACAGGGCTGTTAATGACTTTAAACGGACTTTTGATTTTTGCTTTAGAAATGCCGACTGTTGGTTTTATGGAAAGAAAAGCTTTTCCTAAAATCAGAATCATTATTATAGGATCGTTTATAATGGCTTTTAGTTTCATTTTATTGATGATTAACATCTGGGGCGGAATTCTCGTTATCAGCATGATTTGTATTTCTGTTGGTGAAATCCTTACTTTTCCTTTTTCTAATGCCTTTGCATTAAGCCGTGCCCCACGTGGTCAGGAAGGTCGTTATATGGCATTATATACGATGAGTTTTAGTCTTGCACACATTATTAGTTCTAAGGTTGGTTTCGAAATCATTTCTGATTTTGGTTACCAGATCAACTGGCTTTTTATGGCAAGTATTGGAATCTTTGCAACACTTTGCTGCATCTGGATTAAAAAAGCGCTTCTTCAGGAAAAGAAATAATAAATTTCCACTTTTTACATAAATCATTATTATTCAAATCATTAACTTTGATTTTGAATTACTTTTCTATGCTTTAAATTCAGCTTAAAACGAAATTTTTAGTTAAATAACTATTTTTATAGTTGCGTAACTAAAAAAATAGTTGTAGGTTTGAATTAAAATTAGAAAACATGCAAAAGTTAACCAACAAAGAAGAAGAGATAATGCAGATTTTATGGAAGCTTAAAAAAGCTTTTGTAAAAGAAATTCAGGCAGAAATTACTGAAGACCAGCCGCATTATAATACGCTTTCGACTATTGTTCGAAATCTGGAGGAAAAAGGTTTTGTGGCGCATAATGCTTTTGGGAATACGCACCAATATTATCCTATTGTTACTCTTGAAGCGTACAGCAAAAAATATATGAAAACTGCTATTGACAATTATTTTAACAGTTCATATAAAAATATGGTTTCGTTTTTTGCTAAAGAAGAAAAGATATCTGCAGCAGAGTTACGCGAAATATTAGATATGATCGAAAATCCAACAGAAAAAAAATAATCATTATGGAAGCACTATTTATTTATATCGCAAAATCGGCAGGTTTAATTACTATGTTTTATTGTGCTTACTACTTTTTACTTCGAAAAGAGACATTCTTTAACAGCAATAGATGGTTTTTACTTTTTGGTTTAATTACCTCAGTAATATTGCCTCTTATTGTGTACACAAAAGTAGTCTGGGTAAATCCTGCTTCTCTATCTGATTTGACTTTTTCACAAACCAATTTAATTGAAACCGCGTCAAATACACCCTTTACAATCAATTGGTTTTATTTGATTCTTTTTGCTTACGGCATTGGATTTATATCGCTTTTAATAAAGTTTGCTATTGATTTTTACAGTTTAAACTCGGTATTAAAAGGGAAAAAGATTTATCAGCAGGCTGATTTTAAATTTATTGATACAAACGAAAATATTGCACCTTTCTCCTATTTTGAATATATAGTGTACAACTCATCAATGTACACAGCATCAGAATTAGAAAATATTATTGAACACGAGAAAATACACAGCGATCAAAATCATACTGTAGATGTTTTGATTTCCAGAGCTTTTTGCATGCTTTTTTGGTTCAATCCCATAATATGGCTTTATAGAAAAGCAATTATTCAAAATTTGGAATTTATTGCAGATAAAGAAGCCGCTAAAAAATTAGAAGATAAAAAAGCGTATCAGTATACACTTTTAAAAATAACAACGCATGAAAATTGTGTTGCCATTACCAATCATTTTTTTCAATCATTAATCAAAAAACGAATAGTTATGTTAAACAAAAATCAATCTAAAAAGAGAAATTCATGGAAGTACTATGCGGTAATTCCTGCTCTTGCAGCTTTTGTTTTATTATTTCAAATTGAAGTAATCGCAAAAGAAAAACAGCAGACTGTAAAGGAAGTATCTGGAGAAATTAAATCTGTGGATGTTTACAAAATCAAGAAAAACTCAACAGATGCAAATTTGAATGAAATTAAGGAGAAACTGAAAAAACTCCACAATGTAGATTTTGAAGTTTCTGAAATAAAAAGAAATTCCAACAGCGATTTGACTTCTCTTAAAGTTAATATCAAAAACGGAAAACAGACAGCGCAGTCAATTCAAACTGGAGAAAATAGCCCTATTAAAGATTTTGCAGTTATTGTAACGACCAATAAAGACGACAGCAAAAGCGTAGGCATTCAGACTTATGACGAAATAAAAAATTCTAAAACTGACGGCGAACCTAAAGTCGCAATAAGCAAAAAACTTCAAACCAAAACAGAAACCAATGGAAGCAATAATTCTAATGTTAGTGCAAAAACTAACACTAATACTAACACAAATACTAGCACTACTGTAATAGTAAATTCTGATAATGACACCAAAGTAATTACAACTACAAAGGGTTCAACAGCTTCTTTTTCAAACGGAACAAAAGTAAGCATCAATGAAACTGACAAACTTATTGTTGTTGATGGAAAAGAAATGCCAAGCGGTTTTGACTATAATGATATTAATTCAAAAGACATTAAATCTGTAAATGTTTACACTGGAACCAATGCAGTGGCTAAATATGGTGAAAAAGGTGCCAATGGCGTAATCGAAATTGAAACCCGAAAATAAAAGTCTTTAACTTTTAATAACCAAAAAATGCAAAAACTAACCAACAAAGAAGAAGAAATAATGCATATTTTATGGAAGCTCAAAAAAGCTTTTGTAAAAGAGATTCAGGCAGAAATTACCGAAGATCAGCCGCATTATAACACACTTTCGACAATTGTGCGTAATCTCGAAGAAAAAGGTTTTGTTTCGCATAATGCCTTTGGGAATACACATCAATATTATCCCATTGTAACCTTAGAGACATACAGTAAAAAATATATGAATACTGCAATTGATAATTATTTCAATAGTTCGTATAAAAATATGGTTTCATTTTTTGCTAAAGAAGAAAAAATTTCGGCAGATGAATTGCGGGAAATTCTGGCTATGATCGAAAACCCTAAAGAAGAAAAATAATCATTATGGAAGCACTTTTTATTTTTATAGTTAAATCGAGCAGTTTAATCGCATTATTTTACTTTGCTTATTTCTTTCTGCTTCGAAAAGAAACTTTCTTTAATAGCAGCAGATGGTTTTTACTTGCCGGTTTAGTTACTTCGGTTGTACTACCTTTAGTAGTTTATACAAAAGTTGTCTGGATTGATCCGGTTCCGGTTCCTGTTTCATATACACCCGCTGCGAATTTTCAATATGTTTCAAATTTTCATCCGCAAATTGCCGAAAAGGAATCTTTTGAAATAAACTGGAATCTGGTTTCTCTGGTAATTTACGGTATTGGATTTGCTGCATTTATGATAAAATTTGGGATCGATTTTTACAGCTTAAATTCTGTTTTAAAAGGCAGAAAAATTGAACAGCAAGCCGATTTCAAATTTGTAGATGTAAATGAAAACATTGCTCCTTTCTCCTATTTTGATTATATCGTGTACAACTCATCAATGTACAGCGAAAAAGAATTAGAAAGCATTTTGGAACATGAGAAAGTGCACAGCGATCAGCATCATACTGTTGATGTAATAATTTCAAGAATCTTCTGTATTTTATTCTGGTTCAACCCAATAATCTGGTTGTACAAGAAAGTTATCCTTCAAAACTTAGAGTTCATCGCCGACAGTGAAGCCGCTAAAAAAATATCAGACAAAAAAGCATACCAATACACACTTTTAAAAATCACAACACATGAAACTTGTGTTGCAATCACCAATCATTTTTATCAATCATTAATCAAAAAACGAATTGTCATGTTAAACAAAAATCAATCAAAAAAATGGAATTACTGGAAATATTATGCTGTACTGCCTGTACTTGCATTATTTGTTCTATCATTCCAAATTAAAACAATCGCACAAGAGAAAAAAGAACTTCGCGAAAAAGCTGCGCTGACTTCTAAAAACCAAGATCCGGAAGTTATAAAAATCACAAAATCAACTACAGATCAAGAGCTTAAAGATTTGACGGCAAAACTAAAAACCGATCATAACATTAATCTTGAAATTTCGAATATCAAACGAAATAAAAATAATGAGCTTACAAGTATTAAGATCAGAGTCGTAAAAGAAAACGGTAAAGTACAGATTATCGAAATGAACAGTACAGAAGCTTTAAAAGACTGTTCTGTTGTAATTAATACAGATGAAAATGGTTCAAAAAGCGTTAGTTTAGTTACTGCAGATCAAATTGAGCATCCTATCGTAATTAAAAGAGAGGTTGCAGTAAGAGATACTAATGATTCAGATAACGAGAATGACGATGATGCTATTGCTCCCATAGCTCCTATCGCACCTGCTGCTCCAGCTTTTCCTGCAGGATTAATTCCGCCTTCTCCGGTAGATATGTCGAAAATGCCAAAAGCACCAATTGCTCCAAAAAACATTAATGATAAAGCTGCCTGGAGTAAATTTGAAAAAGATATGGCTGAATTTGAGAAAAAAATGAAGGTTATTGAACCACAGCTTACTGCATACGGAGATCAAATTGAAGCTATTATGGCTGAAAGAGAAGCTATCTACGAAAAACAAATGGCTAAATATGAAGTTGCTATGCAAAAATTCAATTCTGACATGGAAAAATACAGCAGAGATGTAGAAATTAGATATGGTCTAGATTCTAAAGATTACGAAAAAAGCATGAAGCAGTATGAAAAAGACATGAAGCAATATGAATTGGACATGAAGCAACATGAAAAAGATATGAAGCAGCATGCCAAAGACATGAAACAGCATGAGAAGGATATGAAGGAATGGGAAAAAGAAAACAGAAAATCTTAATTTTTACTTCTAAACCTCATAAATGAAAAAAACATTTAATGTTTTTTTGTTTCTGTTTGTTATAAATTTCAGCTTCGGCCAGAACACAAATAACCAATTAACAGAACAAAAAATAGACAGTTACATAAAAGAAGTAATTGAAGTAAATGAAATTCCCGGTACTGCACTCGCCGTAATAAAAAACGGAAAAGTCATTTATGAAAAGTATTTTGGAAAAGCTTCTCTGGAAGAAAATAAAGCAGTGGATAAAAACACTGCTTTTAAAATTTTCTCTACAACCAAACTAATCACAAATGTTGGTGTATTTCAGCTTATAGACAAAGGAAAACTTTCTTTAGAAGATCCTATTACAAAATATTTAGAAAATCTTCCTAAAGAATGGCAGGATATAAAAATTAAAAATCTGCTGACGCATTCTTCGGGCCTGCCTGATTTCGTTAAGTTTGATGATATTTCTATTTCAATTCCCTATTCTGAAAAACTTGCTATTTTATCAAAAAAGCCAATGGAGTTTGCAACCGGAAATGAATATCGCTACAATCAGACTAACTATTTGTTTCTTGCTAAAATTATTGAAAAAATTACGGGACAGACTTTTGAAGATTATATCTTACAAAATCAATTTCCATCAATACAATCTGGTGTTTATTTTTCATCAAACTTTGGCGAAGCACATCCTAACAGCGCTTTTAGGTATGTTAACTATAATTATGAAACGAAAAAATATACTAAGAGTACAACAAACAGCGGTTTTGATGCTCACTCGTCTAATGGGCTGAATATTACATTGCAGAATTTTATAAAATGGAATAAAAATCTGGATAATGATATTTTTCTTAAAAAGGAAACCAAATATTCTATGTGGAAACCTTTTTCTTATGGTAATCAAACAGATCGTTTTGGATACGGATGGGAAATTACTCCTTTGAACAAAATTTTATCTTACGGATTCAGCGGCGGTAATGAAACAGCTTTTAGAAAATTTGTTAAGAATGATTTGACTATCATATTTTTATCTAACGGGCACAAATATTCTAATTTATACATTCACAGTCAGGTAATTAATCATGTAGCTTCAATCGCAGATCCAGGTCTTACTGATGAATATTTATTAGCCGATGAAAAAATAACTCAGGATTTTTTAAAACTTGATATTGATAAATCAACTCAAAACTATTTCAATTTGAAAAAAGTTCATCCTGAATGGGATTTTGAATTTCGCTTAAATGCTATTGGTTATACTTTAATGAATTACGGCAGAATTAATGACGCGATAAAAGTTTTTGAAATAAATACAAAAGAAAATCCAAAATCAGGAAATGCATTTGATAGTCTGGCTGAAGGATTATTTAATAACAATCAGTTTGAAATTTCGAAAGAAAACTATAAAAAAGCATTAGAATTAAATCCAGACAATACTAACGCCAAAGAAATGTTGGATAAAATCAAAAAGATTACAGAAAAGAAATCGTAAAAGAGTTCTTCCTTAAACCACAAAAAAGACTTTGCCAGCTGCAAAGTCTTTTTTTATATCTTTGAAAAAACAAATCTGCTATGTATAAATTTTTAGCCAAATTAAATAAAATTCTGCTGCCTAGTTTTACAAAACAAGGACTGGACATTTCAAAAGCAAAGAAATGGCAGATGGCGATAATTGGTTATCGCGCCTTTGTTACCAAACGAGCTTTGGGCAATTAAATCAAATATATCTTTTGTTTAACAGAAATGGTTCACTCATATTTCTGTATTCCCTTTTATGAAAAATAAAGAAATTAAACTCCCTCCTGTTCCGGCTGTATTATTAGCTATTATTAGTGTGCAGTGCGGCGCTGCAATTGCTAAAACACTTTTTCCGGCAATTGGAGCAGCAGGAACTGCTTCTATACGTATTGGTGTTTCGGCGCTGATTTTATTATTAGCTTACAGACCTAATTTGAAAACCATAACGTCTGATCAATGGAAAATTGTAATTCCGTACGGTTTATCGTTAGGAGCAATGAATTTGATTTTTTATTTTGCTATCGAAAGAATTCCTATTGGCTTAGCTGTTACTTTAGAGTTCGTTGGTCCTTTGCTGTTAGCCATTGCAGGTTCAAAACGTTTAGTTGACTACTGCTGGGTTTTATTGGCGGCAATTGGAATTTTACTAATTGCACCCTGGACAAATGACCGTTTAGATCCTTTAGGGATTTTATGCGCACTTTTAGCCGGAGCATTTTGGGCAGCGTATATTGTTTTAGGCGGAAAAATTTCAAAAATAATGAACGATGGTCATGCAGTGTCAACCGGAATGTTGTTTGCTGCTATTTTAGTATTGCCTTTTGGTTTCATTGAAAACGGATTAACCAATCTTACGCCAAAACTTTTCGGAATGGGTGTTGCATTGGCCCTTTTATCCAGTGCTATTCCGTTTACTTTAGAAATGAAAGCATTAGGACAGCTTCCTCCGCGTACTTTTAGTATTTTAATGAGTTTAGAACCAGCTGCAGCATCTATCTGCGCTTTTATTTTCCTTCAGGAAAATCTTAGTTTCTATGAAATTTTAGCCGTAGTTTGTGTTGTAATTGCTTCTGCCGGAAGTACTTTAACTGCAAAAAAATAAAAAAAAGGCCTGCTTTATAAGCAGGACTTTTTCATTATAGGCATTCTGTTTTGGAGATTTTTATTATTTTTTTGGTAATAATACTGCATCAACTACATGAATAACACCATTTGACTGATTCACATCTGCAATTGTTACTTTAGATTTATTACCATTTTCATCTGTAATATATAAATCTTTTCCTTTCATCCAGGCTGTAAGAGTACCACCGCTAACCGTTTTTAGAGTTGCTTTTCCTTTTCCTTCTTTTATTGCTTTTGCAATATCAGATGCGTTCATTTTTCCTGCAACAACATGATAGGTCAAGATCGTTTGAAGTGTTTTTTTGTTTTCAGGTTTTAATAATGATTCTACAGTTCCTTTTGGTAATTTATCAAAAGCAGCATTAGTTGGAGCAAAAACAGTGAATGGCCCAGCACCTTGAAGTGTTTCTACTAACCCGGCAGCTTTTACAGCAGCAACAAGTGTTGTGTGGTCTTTAGAATTAACCGCATTTTCAATTATATTTTTATTTGGGTACATAGCTGCTCCGCCAACCATTACTGATTTTTGAGCATTTGATGTAAATGCAAATCCTAAAGCTAAAACTGCCACTGCTAAAAATTTTCTAGTTTTCATAATAAATGTTTTTAAGTTATAAGCTCATTTACGGGGATAAAGTTGTTTTGGTTTTATTAAATTTTCAAAAAAGTTTAATAAATATTAAAATATCATCAAATAACACTGTAAAACAAAGACTTAATGCTCAAATAATTTTTTAATTATTTTTAAATTTGATCATGGTGGTATGTTAAATTTATTTTTAACTTTAGTAAATAAATTCATTATTTTATGAAAAATCTACCTAAAAAAGTAAGAAGCAAAAAATTAAGTTCAAGAGTTGATTTAACCGCAATGGTCAGCGTTTCCTTTTTGCTGATTATATTTTTTATGGTTGTTGGAGAATTGTCTAAAGCTAAAATTATGAATTTGAGTCTGCCACATAATAATGAAGGAAGAATCTCTTGCGGAACAATACGAGAAGGAGAATATAGATCAATAACAGTAATTTTAGATGATAATAATAGATTGATATATTACATGGGATTAGTGAGCTCTCCCATTATAGCTCCAAAAGAAATTCAATACGGTAAAGAAGGAATACGCAAAGAATTGTTAAGCAGAAAACAAAATATCCTTAATTATTCTTCTAAAAATGTGAGACCCGAAAATCTCATTGTAATTATAAAACCAAGTAAAAAATCTAATTTTAAAAACCTAGTTGATATATTAGATGAAATGGCTATTGCAGAAATAAGTACTTATGCTATTGTCCCAGAATTTACACCCGAAGAATCTAAATTATTAGCTTCAAAATAACTCCTTTTACTAAACTAGAATCTATGAAAAATCTACCACAAAAAGTCAGAAGTAAAAAATTAAGTTCTAGAATTGATTTAACCGCAATGGTCAGCGTTTCCTTTATGCTGATTATATTTTTTATGGTTATTGGAGAATTGTCTAAATATAAGGCTATGGATTTGGGTTTACCAGACAAGGATTGTGATGATTGTCATTCTGGCTGTATTGATGCAACAAGACTTTATACAATTTTATTAGATAAAAATGACAAGATAATTACATATTCAGGTCTATTAGAATATCCTACTCATTTAACAAAAGAAATTGGATTTGGAAAAAATGGTATTCAAAAAGAAGTTTTTCTTAAGAAAAAAGAAATACAGAACTATATGGCAGCGATGGGAAAATACAAAAGTGGTGTTATTGTAATTATAAAACCCAGCAAAAATTCAAACTATGGCAATTTAGTTGATATTTTGGATGAAATGAAAATTGCCAATATAGACACTTATGCTATTGTAAATGATTTTACTCCAGAAGAAGAAAAACTATTAGCTTCAAAATAGAAAAAATCATTTTCAAAAGGGGTCTCGACTCCGCTCGAACTGACAAACGAAACAAACCTGAAACCTAAAATACAAAAAAAGTCCCACATTGCTGTGGGACTTTCTATTTATAAAAAATCTAAGAATTATTTTTTCTCAGTTTTTTCCATTTTAGCTTTTAAAGCAGCTAATACATCATTGTTGTCACCTAAAGTCGCAGCTGGTGCGTTTGTAGATGCAGATGCAGTAGTTTCAGCAGCAGCTTTCACGTTTTTCTCTTCTTCTTCTCTGAAGATAGCAGTGTGAGAAGCAACTACTCTTTTGAATTCTTTGTTGAATTCAATTACTTTGAAATCAGCTGTATCACCTTTTTTCAATTTTTTTCCGTCTTCTTTTTCAAGGTGACGAGTAGGAATGAAAGCAACGATATCATCTCCGAATTCTACAGTAGCTCCTTTGTCAACGATTTCAGAAATCTCACCGTTGTGGATAGTTCCTACAGCGAAAGAATCTTCGTATTGATCCCAAGGATTAGCAGTAGTTTGTTTGTGACCTAAAGATAATTTACGTCCTTCAACATCTAACTCTAATACAACAACATCAAGTTTTTCTCCAACGTTTACAAACTCAGATGGGTGTTTAATTTTCTTAGTCCAAGATAAGTCAGAAATGTAGATTAATCCATCAATTCCTTCTTCTAATTCTACGAAAATACCAAAGTTTGTAAAGTTTCTAACGATACCTGTATGTTTAGAACCTACTGGGTATTTAGAAGTAATGTCAGTCCATGGATCTTGAGTTAATTGTTTGATACCTAATGACATCTTACGATCTTCTCTGTCTAGAGTTAAAATAACTGCTTCAACAACATCTCCAACTTTCACGAAGTCCTGAGCAGAACGTAAGTGAGTTGACCATGACATTTCAGAAACGTGGATTAAACCTTCAACACCTTCAGCAACTTCGATAAATGCACCGTAATCAGCGATTACAACTACTTTACCTTTAACTTTATCACCAACAGTTAAGTTAGCATCTAAAGCATCCCATGGGTGAGCGTTTAATTGTTTCAATCCTAATTGAATTCTTGTTTTCTCATCATCGAAATCAAGGATTACAACGTTTAATTTTTGGTCTAATTCAAGAACTTCACTTGGGTGGTTGATTCTACTCCAAGAAAGGTCAGTAATGTGAATTAATCCGTCAACACCACCTAAGTCAATGAACACACCATAAGAAGTAATGTTTTTAACAACACCTTCTAATACTTGTCCTTTTTGTAATTGACCGATGATCTCTTTTTTCTGTACTTCAATATCGGCCTCAATAAGAGCTTTATGAGATACAACTACGTTTTTGAATTCGTGGTTGATTTTTACCACTTTGAATTCCATCATTTTGTTTACATATACATCGTAGTCTCTAATTGGCTTAACGTCAATTTGAGATCCAGGTAAGAACGCTTCGATACCGAATACGTCAACAATCATACCTCCTTTAGTTCTGCATTTAACAAAACCGTTAACGATTTCTCCAGTTTCATTAGCTGCAATAACTCTATCCCAAGATTTGATAGTACGTGCTTTTCTGTGAGATAATACTAATTGACCTGTTTTATCCTCACGGATGTCGATTAATACTTCTACTTTGTCACCTACTTTTAAATTTGGGTTGTAACGAAATTCGTTTAAAGAAATAACACCTTCAGATTTAGCATTGATATCAACGATAACGTCTCTATCTGTAATTCTAACTACAACTCCTTCAACTACTTCTTCTTGATCTGTAGCGATGAAAGTTTTTGATACTAGTTCTTCAAACTCTTGTAAGTTTTTTTCATCTACTGCATCGATTCCTTCTTGGAAGTTGTGCCAGTTAAAATTTGCTAAAAACTCTTCTTGTGATTTTGTTTGTTCAGACATGCTGATAAAAAAATTTGTATTCTGTTTTTCTCGAGTTTCTCTATGCGATAGAAAATACAGAAGTTGTTTTACATAAATGGTTGATACCTAAAGGAAACTCTTCTCTGCCAAAAGGTTTGCAAAATTACTACAAATATTTGTAATTACAAACAGATAAGCAACTTATTATTTATCAAGCAATAATTTTGACAATTCACTATTAACTGCTATATATTCTACAATCTGATTACTATCAAATTTAATATTGCCTTTATTATCTATTTTTGATGTCTTATTATCTATCGACAAATAGTTTTTTCCTGATTTGGATCTATAAAGTGTAAATACACTATGACTATCTTTCTCACTGTCAACATTTTCATTTAATAAATCAAAAATATCACGATTACCTGCCAGTAGATCTGCTATTATCTGCTGTTGATTTTCAATATAGTTAAATGGAGGCAGAATAATTTCTTGATACCATGAATTATTAGATTCAGAAAAAGGTTTCTTTGCTTCTAAATATGGAAGAAACCCGGAAATTGCAACAACTATAATAAATTCTATTGCCCAAATTATCCACAGAAATGTACCGCTGACTGTCGCTCCGCGAATACCCCATGTGCCATATCCATTAACTTGATTTATATATTCAAAAACCAGATCTGGTCGAAATATCAATGAAAAAACCTGTAAAAACTGAATATTGCTTACTGTAATCCCTATTCTGTTTGAACCATAACTTTCTCCGGCATTAATTACTAAATCTATCCAGATAGCCCAGTGAAAATATAAAGCCAAAAAGGCCCCGGCTAATCCAATAATAAATCCCAAAAGCGGATTCCTTACTTTTCCTTTTTTAATAACTATTATAGAAATGAAAAAGCCTATGAGAAACCCAAAGCCTATTGTGATGAAAAAGTTGATGTATATAAAAGGAATGTACCAAATGAAATAAGCATATATTAATCCTAATATTGGAAATGCTATAACACTAACTAACAAAAAATAGAAGAGAAAAATTAATGAAAATCTCCCTGATGGTTTATAATATTTATCCATGTAACAGTAAATAATTTTATTATTTTTTTAATGGGCTACAAGCAAAAGTCAAATGCTAAACCCATTAAAACTTTATCATTAAAAACAATTGCAAGAATAATACTATTTTTTAAACCTGCAAAATTGAATTGAAATTAAGTTTTACAAGTATAAAAAGTTCTTTTAACGAAAAATTTAAAAGAAAACAAAAAGCATTACAAACACTGTAACTATAATAACAAGTGCCGTTATAAAAAGAGCTGAATTAATATCTTCTTTTCTTTTTTCATATTCTATGGCAAAAGTATCAGGATTTATATAATACATACTAAAAGCTTTAGGATGAATTTTTAAGTCAGGTCTAAAGTGTGATAACCCTAGCAGCAAACCTCTTACTAATTCAAGTTTGTTTGAATAAAGCATACTAAAAATATGATTCCCGGAAAATGTTTCTTTGTGAGCTTTTATATCTCTGTTTGCCGAAACGAACCAAAAAAACGCTTCGTGACTATATTTACCGCTTCCAACCATTTTTGCAAAAACATCATATCGCAAAAGATCCAAATCAGACGAGGAATTTATTCCCGTTATTTTTCCTTTAAAATTGTCGCTCTTTTCAAAACTATTCCATGATATTGTATTTTCAATTTTATGATTAAATCTATTTACATAATGAATACCGCGATTATCAATAATCGTAGTGGTATGCTTCATCGTTTTTCTTAAGTAAATGACTTGAAGAATTATTGGAAGAATCAATAAAATGCATATGTAAATCATATTTTGTTCAAAAGGCAGAAAAAACAAAATAAAAAAGAAAACCCCTAAAACCAATAGAAAAGAAATCAACATTAGAAAACCTAAACCATAATTTTTGATTTTTGACGGACTTGAAGTTACGGAATTAAATGGAGGAAGATTTTTTGTTTGGCTGTTCATAGGCATTAAAAACACTAAAATATTGAAAAAATTGTAATTCTAAAAGACTGTTTACAGTTTAGAAAACCGAAAAATATATAATTGCAAAAATCAAGGCGCAAACTAATCCTGCTATAATTCCAATTTTTCTGCGTTGATTATAATCAATAGTATAACTTTCCTTATCAATATAATGATTACTAAAAATTTCCGGATTTACAGTAATATCTGGTCTGTAATGTGCCAATCCAAGTAAAAAAGTTCTAATCAATTCTAATCGATTTGCATAGAGCATTGCAAAAAAATGTTTACCTAAAAACATTTCACTATGAACTTCTATTTTATTATTTATTAAAACCGGCCAGAAAAACTGGTCAAAAAAAGATTTTGATTGTCGAATATAAGAAACATCAAATTTAGGAGGCTCTAATATATAGGTAACTTTTTCTCTTTTTGCAAAATTACTCCAGCGTATTTCTTTTCTAACTTTGTTATTGAATGCATTCAAATAGCAAATTCCTTTTTCGTCAATTACAATTGATGTGTACATCTTTTTTCTAGAATATAGTATCAAGGCTATTATCGCTAGAATAATTAGAGAGAATATACAAAATAAGGCCAGAGTTCCTTTTTCATCCAGTCCGGTTTCTTCACGAGAATTTATTGATAAAAAAACGATTCCTCCCAAAAAGAAAAGCGTAAAGAATACCCAAAACAAACCAAAAACTACATTTAAGAAAAGCATTGGTTTTGAATTAACAGGTCTAAAAGGCGGAAGTATTTTTTTTTGTTGATGCCGCATATTAAAAATTAAGAATATTATTTTAAATATACACATAAAGAAAAGAAAGTTCCTTAAAAAATAATTTTATATCTCTTTAGGATAATAATAAATATGTCTTATTCTGATATTATTAGAACTTTTTAAGGGCAACATAATCAAAGTGAATAAAATATTTTTGCAAGTCTATTTAAAAAATATTAAAAACAAAAAAAAATATATATCCATAAAAATATGTTTACAACAGTAAAAAAAGAACGCAAATTACGAGATCAGGAATGCATTAATCGTTTACATCTCGATAGAAGCGTTGAAGCCCCAGAAGCTTATGGCAGAGTAATTCGAATGAACTCTACTTATTTGGAAACAGTTGATTATATGTATAAGAAACGTGGTCTAATGAGTTTTTTTGGGATTTTTGCTATTGGATCTATTGGCCTTTTTGTTGTTTTTCTCCTATTTGATGTAATATCTCAATATCTGGATCCTAATTGGGATCACCATGATGAATCTGAAATAATTTGGACAACTCTTTTTATGGCTATTCTTTCATCATTATTCATTATTGGCTTTATTGCTTTCTATCGTACAATTGGAGAGTGGTTTCGATATACTCATTATCCAATACGATTTAATAGAAAAAACAGAATGGTTTATTTCTTTCGGGGTTATGATACGGTTCTCACTGTTCCATGGGACGAGGTCTATTTTACCATACAACTTACAGGAGGAAGATATACTTCATACAATCTTTACGGATTGGTCATGAAAGATTCTCAAACAGTTAAGGAAAAGTTCAATGTTGACTCAGATTTTACCGAAAGCAACAGTTTAAGATATTGGGAATTTATTCGCCGTTATATGGAAAAAGGTGTTCCAGCAGTTATTAAAGCCCCTGGCCTGGAATATTATCTACCCATTGCTGACAAACGCGAAACTGTTCATCAAGGCTGGATAGCATTGACATCAGAATACGAATCAATGCCTATATTTAAAACCATAATAACTCCATTTCTGGCATTAGCTTTCCTTGGGCGTTTTATTTATCAGTGGACAAGCAAAGTACCCTTATGGCCAAAAGATATCGAAAATGAATGTAGAATTAAATTTAGCGATCCTTATATATTTGATTCAAGAAAGAATCCTGAAGGTTATAGATAAACAAATTTTGCGATAATATTCATAATCTTAAAAGTGCATCAAAAATACAAAATCCCGTTTTCAATAAATCGAAAACGGGATTTTTTATAGGTCTAAAATATTAATGACTTAAATTTTCTATCTCTTTTGGGTCATGTTTGTGCTTAAACAAAACAGCAAAAGCAATTGCAATTACTAAAGCATAAATTGCAAACGAAAGCCAGATTGTATGCCAGTCTTTCATTAAAACCGGGTTTGAAAAAGCACCATCAGCAGAAATTGAATTTCCCTGACTTTTTACAAATTCAGCCATTTTTTGGTTAGAAGCATCTGTTTGTAAAAAACCTGCCAATTCTACGGTAGTATTAAACGATTTTGTAAAGAATCGATCGATTGCCCAGCCAGAAGTCAAACTTCCTAAAACTGCTCCTACTCCATTGGTCATCATCATAAATAAACCTTGTGCAGAAGAACGAATTTTAGAATCTGTATTACTTTCTACGAATAATGAACCCGAAATATTAAAGAAATCAAATGCCATTCCGTATACAATACAAGAAAGAATAATCATCCATAAACCATTTACAGGATCTCCAAAAGCAAATAATCCGAAACGTAAAACCCAAGCCAGCATACTGATAAGCATAACTTGTTTGATTCCAAAACGTCTTAAGAAAAATGGAATTGCTAAAATAAATAACGTTTCAGAGACTTGTGAAATCGACATAATAATAGTCGAATATTGAATTACGAAAGAATCTGCATATTTTGGAAAATGTTTAAATTCATCTAAAAATACATCACCATAAGCATTTGTTAATTGTAAAGCTCCTCCTAAAAACATAGAGAAAACAAAAAACAAAGCCATTTTGTAGTTCGCAAATAATTTAAACGATTCTAAACCAAAAGTTTCTATCCACGAAGCATTTTCTTTTATCAAACGCTGCGGCTCACATTTTGGTAATGTAAAAGCGTAAATTCCTAAAATTAAAGCACCAACTCCAGCTATATAAAACTGATATTCAGTTGCTTTACTGCCGCTTAAATTCGTAATCCACATTGCTACAATAAAACCAATAGTTCCCCAAACACGAATTGGCGGAAAATCTTTTACGATATTTTTATTGTTTAATTTTAGCGAAGTATATGAAATAGAGTTACTTAAAGCAATTGTAGGCATATAGCAGCACATTGCCAAAAGCATTACAAGAATAAAATTATCAGGAGTTACAACTTGTGCAATTCCAAATAAAACTGCTGCGTAAACGATATGTAAAATTCCATATAATTTTTCAGCGTTAACCCATCTGTCGGCAATAATTCCGGTTAATGTAGGCATGAATAAAGAAGCAATTCCCATGGTTCCAAATACTAAACCAAATTGTGTTCCTTCCCAATTTTTGGTTCCAAACCAATAATTTCCAATTGTGATAAGCCAGGCTCCCCAAACAAAAAATTGAAGAAAGCTCATAAAGATTAACCTGTTTTTAATTCCCATATAATGAAATTGTCTTTTTAGTAAAAATGAAGTCGTAAAACTACCATTAAAAATAATATCTACAAAAAATTAATCTATTTTAACAACATCGTTTACTAATTCTAAAACAGCAGCAAATTGCTCTTCTTTATTTAAGTAAGAATTATCAATCTCAATAGCATCATCAGCAATTACCAAAGGAGAATCTTCGCGGTGCGTATCAATGTAATCTCTTTCTACAACATTTTTTAAAACATCTTCATAAGAAACATTATCGCCTTTTTGCTGTAATTCATCAAAGCGTCTTTGAGCGCGGGTTTCTGCACTGGCAGTCATAAAAATTTTAAGCTCGGCATTAGGAAAAACTACGGTTCCAATATCACGGCCGTCCATAACAATTGCTTTGTTGGTTCCCATTTCCTGCTGCTGTTCAACTAGTTTTGAACGAACTTCAGATACTTCGGCAACTTTGCTTACAAAATTCGAAACTTCAATAGTTCTAATTTGCTTTTCAACGTTTTCGCCGTTTAAGTACATTTCTGCAAAACCTAAATCACTATTAAATTTAAACTCTAATTGAATTTTTGGCAATGCTTCTATCAAAGCTTCTTTATTAAAAAAATCAGCTCCAATAAACTTATTCTGCATGGCAAAATAAGCCACTGCACGATACATAGCTCCTGTATCTACATACACATACTCCAGTTCTTTTGCCAGCTGTTTCGCTAATGTACTTTTTCCGGTAGATGAAAAACCGTCAATAGCAATGGTAATTTTTTTCAATTGTTTATTTTTAAATTTTTATTCTTAATTCATTCTTTTTTGCGGAAACAAAATAAAACTATTGCAAATGTAGCCATCTTTCTTTTTAAATGGAATACTCAATAATATTAAACTTTTTCTTATACAGAACTGCTCAAAAAGGCATTCATTAAAAAATCCTTTTACAGCCGTATTTACACGATCACAAAAGGATATATTATTATTGAAAAGTGTTGTTATTGAAGGTTTAAAACCAACCCAAAAAGACTTGTATTTGCTGCTAATGTATATCTCGAATACGAATAGTTAAATTTTAACTTATTCATTCGTAAACCAAACCCAAGTGAAACTCCCGAAAAATTACGCTGTTCTTCAACACGTAATTCTTCTCCTCTTCTAAAATTATATCCTAAACGCACATTAAAAGCCCTTTGCGGAAAAAGCTCGACACCAAATACAACATGTCTCAAAGCATTATTTACAAATGAAACTTTTTCAGCATTTGTAGTTCCGTCTATATTGGTCTCGCCGCGGACAGGATTTGAAAAAGCAATATCCCATTGCTGTAAATTCTCTAAAGTAAGATGCCAGCGAAGAGGAATATGCTCTAATTCCTGAGAAATTCCGGCAGTAATTTCAAAAGGCAGATTTTCTTTTATTCCAGAGTAGGTTTTAAATTGTGTACCTATATTTCTAAATACAAGCGCATAATTTATATCATTTCTTTCATCTATATATAAAAATCCTAAATCTAAGGCACCGCCAATCGAATTATAACTTTCCAGAGTAGAGGTTATCAATTTACCATTTACACCTATATGCAGATCTGTAAAAGGAACATTGTAGGCATAACCAACTGATAATGCCCCTTCGCTTCCTGTAAAATCAGATGTTCTTTGACCATTTTCATCATATCCCTCAAATGAACCGTAATTAATATAATTCACTCCGGCATAAAAAGTCTGTAAGTGACGATCGTAAGTATAAGCATACGAACCCGTTCCGTAAGAAGCTTCGCCGTAATAATTTCCATAATTTAAGGCCAAATGATTGTCCATATCTGCGTTTAAGGCTGCTGGATTTGACATAGCCTGATTGACATCTTCATCATAAATGGTAATGGTTTTTCCGCCCAGTGCGGCCTGACGAGGATTGGTTGTCAGGTTAAGAAATTGATAAGTGTAACGCCCTCCAATCTGCCCGAAAGAAACCGAACAAATTAGTATCATTAAAAATAAAACATAGTGTTTTAACATTCGTTTTGGGCGTTCCTATATATGGAAATAACGCAGATGCAAATATAAAATTATATACCTCAAAAAATGAGATCCAATAAAAAAAATCCAAACTCCAATAAGACAACTGGAATTTGGATTTTTATAGTTTTAAAATTAACAGAAGTTTATTTTAATGTTTTAGCATTTTTTACATTTTGGTCTGTCAATGCTATTGCTAGAACTTCGCTCATTTCTTTTACATAATGAAAAGTAAGACCTTCTAAGTATTCTTCTTTAATTTCATCAATATCGCTTTTATTTTCATGACAAAGGATAATTTCTTTGATACCTGCTCTTTTCGCTGCAAGAATTTTTTCTTTAATTCCGCCTACAGGCAAAACTTTTCCGCGTAACGTAATTTCTCCTGTCATAGCAAGGCTTTTCTTTACTTTCTTTTGTGTTAATAATGACACTAAAGAAGTAAGCATTGCAATACCGGCACTTGGTCCGTCTTTTGGAGTTGCTCCTTCCGGAACATGCAGGTGAATATTGTATTTTTGAAACAACTCAATTGCCAGTCCAAGTTTTTTAGCATTGGCTTTAATATACTCAAGAGCAATTGTAGCCGATTCTTTCATTACATTTCCAAGGTTTCCGGTAATCGTCAACGCTCCTTTTCCTTCAGAAATTAATGATTCAATAAATAAAATATCTCCGCCTACACTCGTCCACGCTAAACCAGTTACAACACCGGCAACATCGTTATTTTCGTATTTATCGCGCTCTAATCTCGGAACACCTAATACTTTTACGATATCTTCGTCAGTAACTTTTTTATTGTACTCCTCTTCCATCGCTACTGCTTTTGCAGCATTACGAATTACCTGAGCAATTTTTGTTTCTAAATTACGTACACCAGATTCTCTTGTATAACCTTCAACGATTTTTTCTAATTGTTTTTTACCAATAGTCAAATCTTTAGAAGTTAAACCATGAGCTTCTAATTGTTTTGGAAAAAGGTGTCTTTTTGCAATTTCTACTTTTTCTTCAATTGTATAACCTGACATTTTGATGACTTCCATTCTGTCACGTAATGCCGGCTGAATTGCTGCCATATTATTAGAGGTCGCAATAAACATTACTTTAGATAAATCATATCCCATTTCAAGGAAATTATCATAAAAAGCATTGTTTTGCTCCGGATCTAAAACTTCTAACAAAGCAGATGAAGGATCGCCGCTATTGCCGCTTGATAATTTATCAATCTCATCCAGAATAAATACCGGGTTTGATGTTCCTGCTTTTTTCAGACTTTGTATAATTCGTCCGGGCATTGCACCAATGTAGGTTTTTCTATGACCGCGAATTTCTGCTTCGTCACGCAAACCACCTAAAGAAATACGAACATACTCGCGCCCTAAAGCTTCTGCTACAGAACGTCCAATAGACGTTTTACCAACTCCTGGAGGCCCTGTTAAACATATAATTGGCGATTTCATATCATTTCGCAATTTTAAAACTGCCAAATGTTCAATCATTCTTTTCTTAACTTCGTCAAGTCCAAAGTGGTCTTTATCTAAAACTTTTTGAGCATGTTTTAAATCGAATTTATCTTTTGAGTATTCTCCCCAAGGTAACTCTAAAAACAACTCTAAATAGTTGCGCTGAATTCCAAAATCCGGCGACTGCGGATTCATACGGCGCATTTTAGATAATTCTTTTTCGAAATGTTTCTGCGTTTTTTCGTCCCATTTTTTGGTTTTCGCTTTCTGCCCCATTTCGTCCATTTCTTCTTCCTGTGAAACGCCTCCCAATTCTTCCTGAATGGTTTTCATTTGCTGGTGAAGGAAATATTCTCTTTGCTGCTGATCTAAATCAAAACGAACTTTTGACTGAATGTCATTCTTCAATTCTAATTTTTGAAGCTCAACATTCATGTAACGCAATGTTTCTAAAGCACGTTCTTTTAAGCCATTTATTGATAAAAGACCTTGTTTTTCTTTTACAGATAAATTCATGTTTGAAGAAACAAAATTGATTAAAAACGACTGGCTTTCAATGTTTTTAATTGCAAATGTCGCTTCAGACGGAATGTTTGGACTTTCTTTAATAATCTGGATTGCCAATTCTTTTACAGAATCTAAAATTGCTGTAAACTCGCTGTCATTCTCATCAGGACGTTCTTCTGATACTTCTTTAATAGAAGCTGTCATATATGGTTCTTCAGAAACTACTTCGTCTATCTCAAAACGTTTTTTCCCTTGTAAAATAACCGTTACGTTTCCGTCAGGCATTTTTAAAACACGTAAAATGCGTGCTACAGTACCAATTTTGTGAATATCATCTTTTGACGGGTCTTCGTCTTCTTCATTAATCTGAGAAACTACTCCAATAATTTTTCCGCCGGCGTTGGCGTCATTAATTAATTTTATCGATTTGTCTCTTCCCGCAGAAATTGGAATTACAACTCCCGGAAATAAAACGGTATTTCTTAAAGGCAAAATTGGCAGAGAAACAGGAAGTTCTTCATTATTCATTTCCTCTTCGTCCTCTGGAGTTAACAATGGAATTAATTCTGCTTCTGAATCGAATTCTTGAAGTGACAGATTGTCAATAGTGAGTATTTTATGATTTGACATAATAATATATAAGTCGTTTTGTCATTAAAAGTTTAAAACTAACTGTAAATAAATTATGAAAAGCCTTAATTTCTATCAGGCATTGTATTTACAGGTTAGGTCGTAAAAATAGACAATCATTATGCCAAATCCAAAAATCGGCAGTTTTGAATTGTTTTAATAGTATAAAAAAAGCCGAAAGTTAATTTCGGCTTTTAAAATCTTTATTTGGAATATTCTTAATTTATTTTGTAAGAAGCTAGTTCTGAAGCTGAATCATTATAATTAAACTTAATAACCCCTACACCTTTAGCAATCCAATATTCTGCTTCGGTAGAACCGGCACTCTGTCCTTCTAATGATGTTTCAAGTTTTAGTTTAAACCTAATAACATCCTTATGAGTTACATTTTTTACAACGGCAGTTATTCCTTTTTCTAAGATTGTACCCGTGTATTTTGTTGTTGTTTTAATAGTTCCAAAGCCAGTATATGTGGTTTCTTGTGTATAAGTTCCTGTCCAGGTTTTATTTACATCTAAATAATCCTTAAAGAAAATAAATTCATACCCGCTTATTTTTCCAGAAAAACCATTTGCACTAACATTAATATCATCTAGTTTGATAAAGTAATCTCCCTGCACTTTTTTAATCGATGCTGATGCTGAACCTGGAACTTCACTAGAAGACGATACAAATAATTTGTCGAATTTAAAATAAGTATCGTTGTTTACTTTTTGTGAGCTGACAATTTTCATTGAAGTTTCAGTTCCATTTTGGCTGAAAACCCATTGATTGCCAGCTGCTGCCGGCCAATAATCTCCTTGAGAATTTTCTGGTGACGGATCATCGCTTCCAGAATCACTTGAACATGATGTAAATAAAGTTGTTGACACAAATAATGTCATTAACATTAGGCTTTTTAGTTTTTTCATAGTTTTAGATTTGTTAATGGTATATTGTAGGTAAATTTCTAACCAAAAATAAACCGATCATTTTATTTTTCCTTACGGCTTTACGTAAAAGAAAAAAAATAAAAAAAAGTTTATTCAAACTGTAACATCTTGAAAAAAGCAAAGTCATTATAATAAACCAGCAAAAATTACTTGAGTATAACTAATCAAAATATCGAAGAATTAATCGCGCTTTGTAAAAGCAAGAATCAAAAGGCTCAATTCGAAATTTACAATCGTTATTGTAAGGCTATGTACAACGTGGCTTACAGGATTGTAAAAGACGAGCATTTTGCACAAGACGTCATGCAGGAAGGTTTTTTGAAAGCTTTTACAAAAATTAACGATTATAAACAGGAAGTCGCTTTTGGAGCATGGCTTAAAAGAATCATTATTAATTCTAGCATTGATTTTTATAAAAAGAACAATGCTTTTCAGATGGAAGACTTAAACAAAACGCTTTATAAAATTGAAGAAAGCGATTCTATTTTATCTGAAAGCATCGATTTGAATTCTCTTAAAGTGAAACAAGTTTTAGATACTATTTCAGGTTTAAAGGATAATTACAGAATGGTTTTAACCCTTTTTTATATAGAAGGCTACGATCAGGAAGAAATTTGCGAAATATTAAATATTAGTTATGCTAACTGCAGAACAACTATAAGCCGCGCTAAAGAAAGTTTACGAAAAAAATTAGAAGATATTGAAATCATTACTTAAAAGCAGATTAATTACCTGCCAATAAAAAAGATAACAGTAACACTTCTAAAAATAAATTTTGGATATATGAAAAAGGAAAATGACGAATTAGATCAATTATTTAACAAGTTTGAAAATCAATGGGATATTCATGAAATGGATCCAGATCATCAAATTGATTTCTTAAACAAGTTGAACAAAACAACATCAAGAAAAAAGAATTACGCCGGCTGGGCCATTGCCGCAACGATTGCATTGCTTTTAGGGATATCTGTGCTTTACAATAATAATGAAAAGCCAAAGCAGTTCAAATTTGCTTCAAAAGAAACCAAACGTACGGATTCTATCTTTAATATTTTGATTGAAAATGAGCTGGTTAAATTAAAAGAAAAAAATTCTCCCGAAAATGAACAAATCATAAACGACGCCTTAAAACAAATGAAAGTTTTTGACGCCGATTATGAAAAAATCTTAAAAGAGGTTCAAAAAAATGGAGAAAACAAACAAATTATTTACGCTATGATAAGCAATCTGCAAACTAGAATTTCTTTTTTGCAGACTGTATTACAGCGAATTGAAGAAAACGAAAATCTAAAAAACACAACTCATGAAAAAACATTATAACATATTAATCTTATTGCTTTTGATTCCTTTTTTAGGATTCTCAAACGATGACAGTTACATCTCTAAACAAAAAACAATTAAAAAAACATATATAGTAAATTCTAATGCCGGAATTGATATCGACAACAAATATGGCAATATTACTGTCAATACGTGGGATGAAGATAAAATTGATCTGGATATTGTAATTAAAGTAAACGGCCCAAATGAAAACTGGGTAAACGAAAAACTCAACAGCATCGACGTAAATATCACGGCTCTAAAAAGCCTTGTAACAGCCATAACTTCAATTGGTAATTCGAGTTTAAAAAGTAAAGGCAGCAATAATAGTTTTGAAATTAATTATATAATTAAAATTCCAAAAAACGGTGGTATTAAACTGGTAAATAAGTATGGAAATATTTCTGTTCCAAACGCCGAAGCTTCAACAGATATAAACTGTAAATACGGTAAAGTTACTCTTGGAAAACTTAACGGATCGAACAATCAGGTTGAAATTGCCTATTGTCAAAACTCTAGTATTGATTATATACAATCTGGAAATATTGACGCGAGATATTCTGGTCTTAAAATTAATGATTCAGGAAATATAAATCTGGATGCAAACTATACAGATGTGAATTTGAATGATGGGCAAAACATCAAATACAACTGTAATTACGGCACATTTAAGTTTCAAAAAATTAACTCATTAAACGGTTCAGGAAATTATTTAACGGTTAATATCGGCGAAATATCCAGCAATTTATCTTTTGATACCAATTACAGCAAAATCAATATTGATAATATGAATGAAAAAGCAGGAAATGTAACCATCAATTCTGGATATACTGATGTTTCTATTGGTTATGCTGCTAATTATGCTTTCGATTTTGATATTTCCGGAAGATATACCAATATCAAACATGATAATTCTTTAGACATTTCGGTTTCTGAAGTAAAAAGCAACAATAAAAGAATAAGCGGTTTCTATAAGAAAAAAGGACAAAACAAAGTCAATATTACTTCGGCTTATGGAAATATTTCACTAGCAAAAAATTAATCATCTAAAAAATCAAAACAATGAAAAAATCAATTTTACTTTTAGCACTAAGTGTATGTTTTATTACAGCAAAGTCTAATGCACAAACTAAAATAAACGGAAACGGAAACGTTGTAACGCAAACCAGAACAACCGGAGATTATGATGGTGTTAGAATTGCAGGTTTCTTTGATGTTGATTTAGTTTCTGGAAAAGAAGGAAAAATTATTATTAAAGGAGAAGAAAATCTGCTTCAGGCAATTAAAGTAGAAGTTGAAGGAAACGAATTAAAAGTTTATGTTGAAAAAGGAACTCAAATTCGCACCAGTTCTGGAAAAAAAATCGAAATAACGGTTCCTTTTGAAAAAATTTCAGCGGTAACCTTATCAGGTTCAGGTGATGTTAGGACTAAAAACAAAATTAACAGCGATGCATTTTCTGCTAAGTTATCAGGATCTGGAAATTTTGATTTAGATGTTGATTCTAATAATTTTGATCTGGCTCTAAGCGGTTCCGGCGATATTGTTTTAAAAGGAAAAACAGATTCTTTTACCAGCAAAATATCGGGTTCCGGAAATGTTAATGCCTCTAATTTAAAATCAAAAACGGCAGACGTAACAGTTTCTGGTTCCGGAAATAGTGTAGTAAGCTGTGAAACAAGTTTAACAGGAAGAGTTTCCGGTTCTGGAAATATTAAATATTTAGGAAATCCAGAGAAACGCGATGTAAAAGTTTCGGGTTCTGGAAAAATTTATAAAGGTTGATTATTTAAATGAAATATCACGAATTACAAAAAAATCATCAATCAAATAATTTCATGTAATTCGTGATATTGGTTGTTATTAAAGACGTTTCGATTAGTTTGAAACGTCTTTTTTATGTACTCTTCTTAATAAGAAAATAGCTGTAACGAAGAAAATACCTAAAATTACAATTGCAGCACGCGGGCTTCCTGTGATTTGATCGATAATTCCGTAAACACACATTCCAATTACAATTCCTATTTTTTCTGCAACATCATAAAAACTAAAGAATGATGCTGTGTCTTCTGTTTCCGGTAATAGTTTTGAATATGTTGATCGAGATAATGCCTGAATTCCTCCCATTACAAATCCTGCAATTGTTGCCATAACATAAAAATGCATTGGCAGCGTAATAAAAAATGCAAGAGCACAAAATACAGCCCAGATTCCGTTAATAAATATTAAAGTTGGAACGTTGCCAAATTTTTCTGAAGCTCTTGAAGTTAGAACCGCTCCAACTACGGCTACTAATTGAATTATTAAAATACAGACAATTAAACCAATAGTGCTTTCTTCCTTAGATGACCATTGTATTTCCTGTGCACCAAAATAAGTAGCAACCAGCATTACAGTCTGAACAGCCATGCTGGAAACAAAGAAACCTCCTAAATAACGTTTTAAAGGAATATTCTGTTTCAATAACGCCCAAACCTTTTTTAATTCTTTAAAGCCATTAAATACAACAGATCTTGTTAGTTTTTGTCCCGTTTCTTTACTCCCTTTTGGTAAATAGTAATAAGTATACTGGCTGAATAAAATCCACCAAACTCCTACCATTACAAAAGAATAACGCATTGCTTTCATCGCTGCACCATCTCCCGTAATATTAAAGACTTCCGGCTTCATTATCATTGCTAAATTGATTATCAACAAAATAACACTTCCAATGTATCCTAATGAATATCCTTTTGCACTAATTCTGTCTTGCTGCTCTTCAAATGCAATATCCGGAAGGTATGAGTTGTAAAAAACTAAACTTCCCCAATATCCAAGAAGTCCAAGAAAATAAAATAAAAGACCAACATAAATATTATCCAGGTCAAACCAATATAATCCCATACAAGATAAAGCCCCTACATAACAGAAAAACTTCATGAAAGATTTCTTGTTTCCAACATAATCAGCAATACCAGACAATAAAGGTGAAATAAATGAAACCACCATAAAAGCAAAAGCGGTTATAAAACTTATTAATGCTGAATTTTTAAGATGCATTCCAAAAACATCTATATAATGATCACGATCGCTGAATAAGGTTTCATAAAAAATTGGAAATACTGCAGATGCAATTGTTAAAGTATAAACTGAATTTGCCCAGTCATAAAATGCCCAGGCATTTAAAAGTTTCTTATCTCCTTTTTGTAGGTTTTTCATAGAAATGATTTTGTTAACAGGCTACGAATTTATCTATTTTTTATGATAAACAAATAGAAATTATTCAATTCGTACATTATTAAATTATGAACTTGAGCTAAATAAAAAAAGCCATTCAAAATTGAACGGCTTTTAAAATCATACTTTTTGTATGTAATCTTTATTTTATAGTACCAACTTTAAGGGCTATGGCTTTTGCCTCAGGTATTAAAGCTTTAATATTAGCAATTCTTGTAGCATCAGAAGGGTGTGTACTCATAAACTCTGGTGTACCTGATCCTCCAGATTTTGCCGACATTCTGCTCCAGAAAGCCACAGCATCTTCTGGATTATATCCTGCGATTGCCATTAATGTTAAACCAATTTTATCTGCTTCACTTTCGTTGCTTCTGCTAAATGGCAGCATTACTCCTACTTCAGTTCCCATACCATAAGCTTGAGAAAATATTTCTCTTGTCTGGGCAGATTTATTAGTTGTTGCAGCATCTAAAACTGCTCCTCCAATTTGCTGCAATTGTGCGGCACTCATTCTCTGTGCTCCATGATTGGCTAATGCGTGTGATACCTCGTGTCCCATTACCGTTGCTAAACCAGATTCATCCTGCGTAACCGGCAGAATTCCAGAATATACTACAATTTTTCCTCCGGGTAAACACCATGCATTTACTTCTTTATTATCGACTAATTTATATTCCCATCTATAATCCTTCAAATATTGTGAGTGACCTAAATAGGTTAAATATTTTTCAGCAGCAGCTTTAATTTTAGTACCCACTAATTCTACTCTTTTTGCATCTGCTGTTCCTGTTATCACCTTATTCTCAGACAAAAAAGTGCTGTATTGCTGGAATGAAGTTGGAAACAATTCGCTGTTTGAAACAAAATTTAAGTTTTGTTTACCTGTAATTGGGTTTGTAGCACAAGCCATTACAAGTGCTCCAAAAACTCCTAGAAACAAATATTTTTTCATAATTCAAGCTATTTTCACACAAAAATACAATTATTAAAAATTAATATTTTATACAATTAGTCAAAAAAATAACAGAATTTTACTTACTCTCCTACAATATGAAGTTCATTAAACTCTTTATCAACAATTAAGAAATTATTTAACTCGAAACTAACTTTATCAAACTCAATTTTTTCGTTGTCAATTTCTATTTCTGTAACTTTAAATGGCAGTCCAATAAGATTGATCTTGTATTTCGTGTACGGAGTTGTATATTTTCCTTCTTTGTGAAGCTGGATAATAAGTTCTTTTTCTTTCCCAATATTTCGTAACGATAAATAGCTGTAACGTCCTTTTTTATAATCGTATCCGTCTTGAGCATCTTCATAAACGGCAGATTGTTCTTTACCATTTTTGTAGTAAACATCAAGAGTTAATTCATCAAATTCAAGTTCGCCCACATATTGCTGTACGGGATATTTTGGAATAATTGCTCCCGCTTTCACAAAAACCGGAATTTCATCAAATTTGGTATCAATCCAGATTTCTCTTCCGCCAATAAAAAGTTCATTTGTCCAGTAACTATACCACTCACCTCTAGGGATATACATACGTCTGCCTACAGCATTAGGTTCAAGTATCGGACATACTAAAATTTGGTTTCCAAAAATAAATTCATCGTTTCTGTAGTGCGTTTGTGTATCGTCCTGATCGTAATAAACAAGCGGTTTTAGCATTGGAACTCCTTCTTCAATATACTGCCAGAACATGGTATATAAATAAGGTAATAATTGATAACGAAGGCTGACAAATTTTCTGGTAATAGTAATTACTTCTTCATCAAAAGCCCACGGTTCCTGATTTCCATGATCTCCAGATGAATGTGTTCTGCAAAATGGATGGAAAACCCCAAGCTGAATCCAGCGTGCATACAATTCTCCCGTTGGCTGTTCTGCAAATCCTCCTATATCAGAACCTGTAAATCCCATTCCCGAAATTGACATTCTCTGCACCTGGATATTGGCAATCCATAAATGTTCCCAGGTTGCCACGTTGTCACCTGTCCATGATGATGTATAGCGCTGCGCGCCAGAATATGCCGATCTTGTAATTACAAACGGACGTTTTGGATAAGTAAAACGTTTTACACCATGATAGGTGGCTCTTGCCATTTGTGTTCCATAAATATTATGTGCTTTTCTATGACTGCAGGGATTTCCTTCGTAGAAGTGGCGGACATCCATTGGAAATGTTTTATTTGGAACTTCCATTACGGCAGGTTCATTCATATCATTCCAAACTCCTTTTACGCCTATTTCTGAAACTAATTCTTTAAATAATCCAGCCCACCATTCTCTAACAGCGGGATTTGTATAATCTGGAAAGTTACATTCGCCCGGCCATACTTTACCTTTCATATAAGGTCCGTCGGCTCTTTTGCAGAAATAATCTTTTTCTAAAGCTTCTTTATAAACCCAGTAATCTTTATCAATTTTAATTCCCGGATCTATAATTACAACTGTTTTAAAACCGTCTTCAGCTAATTCAGTGACCATTTTTTTGGGATCTGGAAAATAGTTTTTATTCCATGTAAAACATCTAAAACCATCCATGTAATCAATATCCAGATAAATAGCATCGCATGGAATTTTAAGTTCTCTAAATTTTGAAGTAATCTCTTTTACTTTACTTTCAGGATAATAACTCCATTTACATTGGTGATAACCCAAAACCCAAAGTGGCGGCAATTCTGGTTTACCAGTCAAATCAGTATAAGTTGTTACAACATCCTGCATTTGAGGTCCGTAAATGAAATAATAATTCATTTCTCCTCCTTCTGCCCAAAAACTTGTTATATTTCTTCTTTCCTGACAAAAGTCAAAGAAAGTCCTAAATGTATTGTCAAAAAATATTCCGTAAGATTGTTTGTTATGCAGACCAATATAAAATGGAACTACTTTATATAAAGGTTCCTGATCTTTTTGGTAAGCATACTGATCTGTTGCAAAATTCTCAACTCTTTTGCCTTTCAGGTTCATTTGAGTTGCTTTATCTCCAAGACCGTAATAACATTCACCGTCTTTAGAAAATTTGCTCATTTTTACGATATTCCCGCCATATTCGTAGCTTTCTTCCCAATGAAAACCAAGTTCGTCTTCAAGAATTAGAAAATCATTTAAATCGTAAATTGAAAGGCGTAAATCTGCTTTTTGAATTTTACATTTTACTTTACTGGTTCTTATTTCAAAATAAGTTTCCTGCTCTGTAAGTTCCAGAAAATTATAACCATGAAGCTGGGTTTTATCAATGGCATACGAAAAATCGTTGCTGAAATACCCTTTTGTAGTAAATCGAAATCGAATTAAACTGTCCCTGAGAATAGTGACTTTTAAGATTACTTTGTTATCTGTATTAAAAAAAATCGAATCGCCTTCATGTTCATAAGAAACGATTTTTGATGGATATAAATCGCCTTTATATTCTAATGATGTGTTTGTAATCATATCGCCAATGAATTAATTATAACAATAATCTCTATTTCAAACATACGAAAAAAGTTAGTAAAGCCCTATGAATAAAAGGTTTATTCACGAAAACGTTTTTTCTGGCTGAGAATTAAATTACAGCTCAAAAAATCGAAATATCGATAATTTATGACCGAAAAATGACAAAAAAGCACTTCTAAAAATAATTGTAAGATTTTTTCTAACTGAAAGAATATACCGTTACACTTAATGGCGGTAAAATTAATTCGACTGAAAATTCCCTGCCATCATACGGAATTGATTCGATTTTTAGAGATTTTCCATTTTCTATGCCGCTTCCTCCATAAATAGAAGCATCACTATTAAAAATTTCTTCTAATTTTCCTTTTTTAGAAATTCCAATTCTATAATTTTCACGTACTACCTGCGTGAAATTACAAACTACAATGACATTTTCATCTGGATTATTTCCTTTTCGGATATAAGATAAAACCGCATTTTGATGATCTGAATAATTTATCCATTCAAAACCATCTGCTGTAAATTGCTTTTCATACAATGCAGGTTGAGATTTATATAACTGATTTAAATCTGTAATTAATCTCTTTATTCCAGAATGAAAATCATATTGCAGTAAATGCCAGTCTAAACTTTGTTCAAAATTCCATTCGCTGGTTTGACCAAATTCTGCCCCCATAAACAATAATTTAGTTCCCGGATGCGTGAACATATAACCGTACAACAATCTTAAATTAGCAAATCGCTGCCATTCGTCGCCCGGCATTTTATAAATTAGAGATTGTTTGCCGTAAACAACTTCGTCATGAGAAAACGGAAGCATAAAGTTTTCGGTAAAAGCGTATGTCATCGAAAACGTCAAATCGTTTTGATGGTATTTTCTATAAACCGTTTCTTTTTGAAAATATTTTAAAGTATCGTGCATCCAGCCCATCATCCATTTCATTCCAAAACCTAAACCTCCGGTAAAGGTTGGTCTGGAAACCATAGGAAATGAAGTGCTTTCTTCTGCAATAGTCTGAACTCCATAAAAATTAGCATAAATAACTTCATTAAATTCTTTAAGAAAACTTATACTGTCTAAATTCTCTCTTCCGCCAAAAATATTGGCTTCCCACTCGCCTTCTTTTCTGGAATAATCAAGATACAACATCGAGGCCACAGCATCTACTCTTAATCCGTCTACATGATAATTTTGAAGCCAGAAAACAGCATTGCTGATTAAAAAAGCGCGGACTTCATTTCTTCCATAATTAAAAACCAAGCTTTTCCAATCCGGATGATAGCCTTTTCTACGATCTGGATGTTCATATAAATGAGAACCGTCAAAATAACCTAAACCATGCGCATCATCTGGAAAATGCGACGGAACCCAGTCCAGAATCACTCCAATTCCTTCCTGATGCAGCCTGTCAACCAAAACCATAAAGTCCTGTGGTTTTCCAAAACGCGAAGTCGGCGCAAAATATCCTGTTAACTGATAACCCCATGAAGGATCATAAGGATATTCCATAATCGGCATAAATTCAACATGCGTAAAACCGGTTTCTTTAACGTATTTTACCAGATCATCTGCCAGTTCTAAATAACTTAAAAACCTGTTATGATCAGCTCGTTTCCAGGAACCTAAATGAACTTCATAAACAGAATATGGTTTATCTAAAGCATTATGCTGCTGGCGGTTCTGCATCCAGTTTTCATCCTTCCATTTATAGTCTAAATCCCAGACAACAGAAGCCGTATGCGGTGGTTTTTCACAATAAAGAGCAAAAGGATCTGCTTTTTCAGTAATTACACCATTTATACTCGATTGAATTTTATATTTATAAAGAGCTCCTTTTGAAATATCGGGAATAAATCCTTCCCAAATTCCAGAAGAATCCCAGCGAACATTTAAATTGTGTTCGCCTTGTGTCCAGTAATTAAAATCGCCCACAACCGAAACCGACTGTGCCGTGGGAGCCCAAACGGCAAAATAAACGCCTTTTACTCCATTAACTTCAATTAAATGTGCTCCTAATTTTTCATATAATTTGAAGTGTTTTCCCGCTTTGAATAAATCTATATCAAAATCGGTAAATAGAGAATGTACGATTACTTTAGTCATGTTTGATTTTTAAGGCAAAAATTGATATTGATATTGATATTGATATTGGTATTGATATTGATATTGGTATTGATATTGATATTGGTATTGATATTGATATTGATATTGGTATTGATATTGATATTTAAAAATTATTCAATTCTAAAGTTGTCTGATAAAGTAACACCTTTTTTAATTACAACAATTCCGTCTTTAATACTGTATAATTCATTTGTAAAGTTATCTAAATGCTTTCCGCCGCTAATGTGAACATTGTTCCCAATACGTACATTTTTATCTATCAGTGCATTTTTAATAAAACAATTTTCACCAATACCAACATGAGTTTTGTTAATACTGCTGTCATGATTCAATTCGTCTAAATCCTGATAAAAATCGTTCCCCATTACATAACAATTTTCAAGCACTGTTCCTTCTCCAATTCTCGAACGAATGCCAATTACTGAGCTTTTTATTTCTTTTGCATTAATAATACAGCCTTCAGAAATCAAGGATTGATTGATAATGGAATTTCTAAATTTAGAAGGCGGTAATAATCTTGGTCTTGTAAAGATTTTATTTTCGTTATCAAATAAATTAAATTCAGGAATATCTGCAGTTAAACCAATATTGGCTTCAAAAAATGATTCAATGTTTCCAATATCTGTCCAATAACCTTCATATTGATAACTTAATATTTTGTGTTTTCCAACGGCTTGAGGAATAATTTCTTTTCCAAAATCTTTTGTTTCCTGATCCGCCATTAATTCTTCAAGCAGCGATTTATTGAAAATATAAATTCCCATTGAGGCAAGATATTTTTTTCCTTTTTCCTGCATTTGTTCGCTTACTTCAGATTCCCATTCAGGCAGTAATGAAGCATCTGGTTTTTCTATAAAAGCATGAATATTATTTTCATGATCGGTTTTTAAAATTCCAAATTCCGGAGCATCTTTAGCATTTACAGGCAGGGTTGCAATCGAAATTTCAGCGTCAGCAGCAATATGTGCTTCCAGCATTTCGTTGAAATCCATTTGATACAGCTGATCTCCTGAAAGAATCAAGGCATGATCGAAATCGTGTTTCAAAAAATGTGACATACATTGCCTTACAGCGTCGGCAGTTCCCTGAAACCAGGTTGGATTATCAGGAGTTTGTTCTGCTGCCAAAATGTCGACAAATGACTGACTGAAAATACTAAAATTGAAAGTGTTTTTAATATGTGCATTTAAAGATGCAGAGTTAAACTGTGTCAATACGAATATTTTAAAAATATCAGAATTGATACAATTTGAAATCGGAATATCGACCAAACGATATTTTCCTCCAATTGGGACAGCCGGTTTTGATCTTGTTTCTGTTAACGGGAATAAACGTGATCCCTGTCCTCCTCCTAAAATAATGGCAACTACATTTTTCTTTTTAAATTTCATTTTTGCTGAATTATTAAGTTGTATATTTCGATATATTCTTGGCACACTCTTTCCCAGGAATGATCTGCTGCCATTCCTCGTCTTAAAACGGTATTAAAACTTATTTTATCGTCATACAATTTAACCGCACGGTTTATTGAATAACAAATATCTCCAACCGAAGCCTGATCGTGACAGATTCCGTTTCCATCATCTCCAAAATCAATAACCGTATCTCTTAATCCTCCAGTTCTCCTAACAATCGGAATCGTTCCGTATCGCATCGCATACATTTGGTTTAAACCGCAGGGTTCTACTCTTGAAGGCATTAAAATATAATCTGAACCTGCGTAAATCAAATGTGCTAATTCTTCGTTATAACCAATAAAAACATTGTAATTTCCTTTATAATCATTACGCAGCTGGGTTAACTGCGATTCTATTTCAGCATTTCCTGAACCTAGAATTAAAATATTGATCTCTTCAAAATGCTCTGATAATGCTAATGCAGAAGCTTGCGGGAGTAAATCTCCGCCCTTTTCTTCAAACAAGCGCCCTATAAAGCTAAACAATGGTTTCGAAGGATCGAGTTCAAACTGTTCGCACAATTTTTCTTTATTTTTCTGTTTCCCTATTTCAAAGTTTTCTATTGAATAATTAGCTGCAATCATTTGATCTTTTAACGGATTCCAAATTTCAATATCAATTCCGTTTAAAATACCTTTTGATTTATTTCGAACAGAATTAAACAGAGATTCTAAACCATTTGCACTGTAATTAATTTCATTTAAATAACTCGGAGAAACTGTTGTTACAGCATTCGCACATTTTACTCCAACAGCTAGTGAATTAATGCAATTATTCCATTCTAAAAACCCAATATGTTTTAAATCAAATTCTGGTAAATAATACAGCTTATCAAAACCAAACCATCCTTGATACAATCCATTATGAATTGTTATAACAGTTTTTACATCTTTCAGGTTTTCATATTTATAAGCAAATTGTAATAAAAATGGAATTAAACCAGTGTGATGATCGTGGCAGTTAATAATATCAGGAACTTTATTTCGTGCAATAATCCAATCTAAAACCGCAATTTGAAAAGATAAAAATCGTTCAATATCATCTTCATAACCATAAACATTTGGACGATTAAATAATTCTTTGATTTCTATAAGATATAACTCGTAACCTAATTTATCTGAACTTTCTTTTAAAACACTAAACGGAAAATTAAAATTTCCCAATTTAACCGTTCCCCAATGTACACACTCAAAATTATTCTCTTTTTTAAATTTCGTATCATAAGCCGGAACAACAACTCTTACATCATTTCCTGCATTTTTTTGATATTTGGGCAAAGCGCCTACAACATCGGCCAAGCCGCCAACTTTAGCCATTGGATAACATTCTGCACTAATATGAAATATTTCCATTTAGAATTAATTTGTGATTATTTTTAAGAAACAATCATTAATATGCTACTTTTATGTTTTCTAAATTTAGCAAAAAAATAATCAAGGTTCAGCTTCTAAATAAGTTTTATTGAAATGGCAAAAAAGGCAATTAATCCTACTAAATCATTAAAAATTCCACAGATAATTATAATATCTGCCAAAATTTGCGCATTTGTATCCACAAAACTGGCAACAAAATTCGCAGCAAGAATATTTACAACACCAATAAAACATAAAGTTCCCAAACGTGAGTTTGAAATGGATCGTAAAAGCATTCAAAAAAATGTTTATGTTCCCGCTATTAATAAAAGTGTTGTAACTTATCATTATGGCCAAAGTGAACGCAAAGTATTGTTGGTTCATGGATGGTCTGGCAGAGGAACACAGTTATTTAAAATAGCTGATGAACTTTTAGCAAATGGTTACACTACAATTAGTTTTGATGCTCCGGCACATGGAAAATCACAGGGAAAAACAACGATAATGTCTGAATTTATAGCTTCTATTCTGGAAATTGAAAAACAATTTGGACCTTTTGAATTTGCAATTGGACATTCATTAGGCGGTATGTCGGTATTAAATGCTGTCAAAGACGGTTTAAAAGTAAATAAAGCAGTTATAATTGGAAGCGGAGATATTGTGCAGGATATTTTAGATGAATTTATTTTCAAATTAAAACTCAATAATGAATACAGCAGCCGACTGAGAATCTTTTTTGAAGATTTGTATAAACTAAAAATGGATGAATTTTCGGCTTACCGGGCTGCGCAAAAAATTAAAATTCCGGTATTGGTAATACATGACAATGATGATCCTGAAGTTTCTGTAAAAGCAGGAATTCATATATATGAAAATCTGGAAAACGGCTCTTTATTTTTAACCGATGGATTAGGACACAGAAAAATACTTGGAAATCAAATTGTTATAAAAAAGATATTAGAATTCATTAAAATCAATTAACTTTATAGATAACTATTTCAATATCAACATTAAAGAAAGTATAAGATGGATTTGTTTGGCGAAACTGAAAATTGGGAAACTAAATTAAAACCCATTTTAAAAAAATACAAGCACAAAAAGCATCCTTTAGATTATCAAAACACATATCAGCTTTTGGTAATGGTAGTTTTATCTGCACAGGATTCTGATGCTAACATCAACAAGATTGCACCTGCATTATTTGAAAAATATCCAACTTTAAAAAGTCTGTCAAAAGCTGATATTGATACTTTTATTTCTTACATAAGTAAAGTACGTAATTATCCAACTAAGGCTCAATGGCTTTTAGAAATTGCACACACCATTCAAAATGATAATGATATTCCTTTAACAATGTCTGGTTTGACTGCCTTGAAAGGAATTGGAAGAAAATCTGCCAATGTAATTTTAAGAGAAACTGAACAGCCGGCTGAAGGAATTATTGCCGATTTACATGTAATTCGCGTAGCACCTAGAATTGGAATAATAAAGGAATCTAAAGATGGTAATAAAGTCGAAAAAGACTTAATGCAGGCTTTACCAAAAAGTATTTGGTCAGAAATTGGAATGGCAATTTCATTTTTAGGTCGTGAAATCTGCAGACCAAAACCAAAGTGTGAAGAATGTCTTTTAACAGAAATCTGTTTGTATTATAATACTGTCGTACTAAAAAATTAGATTATTTTCTACGTGTATCAATCAGGTAAATAATTTTCCAGGAATCTTTTTCTTTAAACAATGTAAAAGTGTTTACTCCTGCATGACTTAATTTATCATTTAAATAAAATTCATACGGAGCCCAAACATGAGCCATCGAACCGTCAATTTGAATATTATAACTCAAAATTTTCTCTTGAAATTTCATACTTGCAGGAATTGACGCAATTGATTTATAAAACTCTTTAGCCGTTTCATCAGATAATTTATTTCCTTTTAAAGGATTTTCACTAATAGACTGCAAGATAATTTTATCAGAACAAACCAATTTCATTTTAATAGAATCCTTTTGATGGAATCCTTCAAAAAATGTCTCGATGCATTTTTGAACTTCTTGTTTCTGAGCATTACAATAAAATCCCAAAAACATAAAAAATAAAACTAAAAAAACTCTCATAAAATAAATTTAGGTTAAACGCCAAATTGAGATAAATGATGATCCAAATGTTTCGCAAACATATTATTCCACTCTTTAGAAGTTAATTTACCAAAAGAAAGAGACTCTTTTCCATCAAATTCATTTTCCCCTAATTCTTGTGTTTTTAGTATATAAGAAATCAGTCTGTTTTTTTCCAATTCAAAATTACAATCTCCTTTAATAATAAATTGTGGAGCTGTACCAAGATTTCTTGGATAAGGTTTTTCACTGACTACTTGTTTTTTAGCTAAAAGTTTCAACAAAAGTCTCATTAAAAGATTTGGCTTAGAATGAATATTATCATAAACCATTTCATAAGTGACATTACAATGAGCCAGCATTTGGTCAACCGACATTTTACCCCAGAGAGGCTGAGAATCTATTTTAAGCTGATTGATTCTACTAATAAACTGATCGCAATCTTGTTTATGAAAAACGTTTTGCATAGCTGGAATTACCATTTAAGATTAAATATTGTAGTAAAAATATAAAATTTCTGATTAAAACTGTTTTACGATTTCTAATTATTTAAAATTTCAGTTTATTCCAAAAAAAAAACTTCAATTAGCTTTGCTAATTGAAGTTTAGTACTCAGAGCGGGACTTGAACCCGCACGAACATTGCTGTTCACTGGATTTTAAGTCCAGCGTGTCTACCAATTTCACCATCCGAGCATTAAGTGGTACCTCCAGGGATCGAACCAGGGACACATGGATTTTCAGTCCATTGCTCTACCATCTGAGCTAAGGTACCTTATTTACTTATATTTCTATAAGTAAAAGTTAGAATAAAAAACCCCGTCTTAATAAACAGGGTTTTTAAAAGAAAGGCGACGACATACTCTCCCACAAAACTGCAGTACCATCTGCGCAGGCGGGCTTAACTTCTCTGTTCGGGATGGGAAGAGGTGAGCCCCGCCGCAATAACCACCTTAAGGTCATTCGCTGCTAGCAGCTTTTAATTATTAATTATCAATTATAAATTGTTAATTATCAATTAAACAATATTTTAACATACTGAGATAAAGAAAAGTAAGTTTTTGTTTTAGAAAGTTTCCTCCCGGGCCTTTCGGCCCGGGAAAAGGGTGTACATAAGCTTACGGATTATTAGTACTACTCGACTATGACATTACTGCCTTTACATCTATAGCCTATCAACGTGGTCATCTTCCACGATCCTTAAAAGAAATCTCATCTTGTGGTGGGTTTCGCGCTTATATGCTTTCAGCGCTTATCCCTTCCCAACGTAGCTACTCTGCGGTGCCCCTGGCGGGACAACAGATACACTAGAGGTTAGTCCAATTCGGTCCTCTCGTACTAGAATCAGATCCACTCAAATTTCTAACGCCCGCAGTAGATAGAGACCGAACTGTCTCACGACGTTCTGAACCCAGCTCGCGTGCCACTTTAATGGGCGAACAGCCCAACCCTTGGGACCTTCTCCAGCCCCAGGATGTGACGAGCCGACATCGAGGTGCCAAACCCCCCCGTCGATATGAGCTCTTGGGGGAGATCAGCCTGTTATCCCCGGCGTACCTTTTATCCTTTGAGCGATGGCCCTTCCATGCGGAACCACCGGATCACTATGCTCTACTTTCGTACCTGATCGACCTGTATGTCTCTCAGTCAAGCTCCCTTATGCCATTGCACTCTACGCACGGTTACCAAGCGTACTGAGGGAACCTTTAGAAGCCTCCGTTACTCTTTTGGAGGCGACCACCCCAGTCAAACTACCCACCAAGCACTGTCCCCCGCATAGCGGGGTTAGGCCTCAGATAAACAAAGGGTTGTATTTCAACAATGACTCCACAACGCCTGGCGACGCCGCTTCATAGTCTCCAACCTATCCTACACATCATTTATCCAAGGTCAATACTAAGCTATAGTAAAGGTGCACAGGGTCTTTTCGTCCCACTGCGGGTAAACGGCATCTTCACCGTTACTACAATTTCACCGAGCTCATGGCTGAGACAGTGTCCAGATCGTTACACCATTCGTGCAGGTCGGAACTTACCCGACAAGGAATTTCGCTACCTTAGGACCGTTATAGTTACGGCCGCCGTTTACTGGGGCTTCAATTCAATGCTTCTCCGAAGATAACATCTCCTCTTAACCTTCCAGCACCGGGCAGGTGTCAGGCCCTATACTTCATCTTACGATTTTGCAGAGCCCTGTGTTTTTGATAAACAGTCGCCTGGACCTCTTCACTGCGGCCCTGATTGCTCAGGGCGACCTTTCTCCCGAAGTTACAGGTCTATTTTGCCTAATTCCTTAGCCATGAATCTCTCGAGCACCTTAGGATTCTCTCCTCAACTACCTGTGTCGGTTTACGGTACTGGTACTAATTACCTGAAGTTTAGAGGTTTTTCTTGGAAGCCCTTAGGCGCACTATCTCTTTGTCCGAAGACTCCGAGTACTATCGTATTTCACCAGTTCCTGCGCATTTTACTACAGGACCTATAGCTAGGTACTTCAACGAACTATTCCGTCAGTTCGCGGCGCTTTCATCACTCCGTCACCCCATCACAGTAATTAGTAGTACGGGAATATTAACCCGTTAGCCATCGACTGTCCCTTTCGGGTTCGCCTTAGGACCAGACTAACCCACAGCTGATTAGCATAGCTGTGGAAACCTTAGTTTTTCGGTGTGCGGGTTTCTCGCCCGCATTATCGTTACTTATGCCTACATTTTCTTTTCTAACCAGTCCAGCCCTCCTTACGAAAAACCTTCAACCCTGTTAGAATGCTCCCCTACCACTTGCAATTACTTGCAAATCCATAGCTTCGGTAATATGCTTATGCCCGATTATTATCCATGCTCGTCCGCTCGACTAGTGAGCTGTTACGCACTCTTTAAATGAATGGCTGCTTCCAAGCCAACATCCTAGCTGTCTGGGCAGACAAACCTCGTTCTTTCAACTTAGCATATATTTGGGGACCTTAGCTGATGGTCTGGGTTCTTTCCCTCTCGGACTTGGACCTTAGCACCCAAGCCCTCACTGTTAGTGAACATTATACAGCATTCGGAGTTTGTCAGGAATTGGTAGGCGGTGAAGCCCCCGCATCCAATCAGTAGCTCTACCTCTGTATAACTTTATAACTAACGCTGCACCTAAATGCATTTCGGGGAGTACGAGCTATTTCCGAGTTTGATTGGCCTTTCACCCCTACCCACAGGTCATCCGAAGACTTTTCAACGTCAACCGGTTCGGTCCTCCACTGTGTGTTACCACAGCTTCAACCTGCCCATGGGTAGATCACACGGTTTCGCGTCTAACACTACTGACTAAAGCGCCCTATTCAGACTCGCTTTCGCTGCGGATCCATACCTGAAGTACTTATCCTTGCCAGCAGCGTTAACTCGTAGGCTCATTATGCAAAAGGCACGCCGTCACCCCACGAAAGGGCTCCGACCGCTTGTAAGCGTATGGTTTCAGGATCTATTTCACTCCGTTATTCACGGTTCTTTTCACCTTTCCCTCACGGTACTGGTTCACTATCGGTCTCTCAGGAGTATTTAGCCTTAGCGGATGGTCCCGCCGAATTCAGACAGGGTTTCACGTGCCCCGCCCTACTCAGGATACCACTATCTATTACATTTATTACCCATACGGGGCTATCACCCTCTTTGGCGTCACTTTCCAGTAACTTCCGGTTCTGCATGCATAAAATGTCGTGGTCCTACAACCCCAGCACTGCCGTAACAGCACTGGTTTGGGCTAATCCGCGTTCGCTCGCCACTACTTACGGAATCACTTTTGTTTTCTTCTCCTCCGCCTACTTAGATGTTTCAGTTCAGCGGGTTTGCCCACCTATCGGTGTGCTATATCTTCAATATAGCGGGTTGCCCCATTCGGATATCTGCGGATCAATCTGTGTGTGCCAGTCCCCGCAGCTTTTCGCAGCTTATCACGTCCTTCATCGCCTCTGAGAGCCTAGGCATTCCCCATACGCCCTTATTTTGCTTATTGTACCAATCTTGTTACTTAAAACAAGACCGTTTTTTTTGTTTTTTACAATAAAATTGTAAAAAACGCTTTCTACTTTCTTATTATTTTCTTATCTCAATATGTCAATGAACTTTATCTAGTCAAAAGTCAAAAGTCGTCAAGTGAATCACTTTGGACTTTATGACTTTAATCTTTATGACTAAAATCGTGGAGAATAACGGAGTCGAACCGTTGACCTCCTGCGTGCAAGGCAGGCGCTCTAGCCAGCTGAGCTAATCCCCCAATCTAATTATGAATTGTGAATTATGAATTAGGAATTATTTGTAATTCGTAATCTTTCAACTCTAGAATTTCCTTCTTTTTAAGCTTTTCAGTCTTTTTAATTATCAATTAACAAGTATTAATTGTCAATTCTTAAAAAGTAGTCCCGGGCAGACTCGAACTGCCGACCCCTACATTATCAGTGTAGTACTCTAACCAGCTGAGCTACGAGACTCTGTTTTACTTAATTTTTATCATTTTTTTTAAATTAACAGCAAGAGTAATACAATCTAAAATTCAAAACCTTTAAATTTCATCATTTTTCCTAAGCGTGCATTACTGCTAACACTCAGGCTCTAGAAAGGAGGTGTTCCAGCCGCACCTTCCGGTACGGCTACCTTGTTACGACTTAGCCCTAGTTACCAGTTTTACCCTAGGCAGCTCCTTGCGGTCACCGACTTCAGGCACCCCCAGCTTCCATGGCTTGACGGGCGGTGTGTACAAGGCCCGGGAACGTATTCACCGGATCATGGCTGATATCCGATTACTAGCGATTCCAGCTTCACGGAGTCGAGTTGCAGACTCCGATCCGAACTGTGACCGGCTTTATAGATTCGCTCCTGGTCACCCAGTGGCTGCTCTCTGTACCGGCCATTGTAGCACGTGTGTAGCCCAAGGCGTAAGGGCCGTGATGATTTGACGTCATCCCCACCTTCCTCACAGTTTGCACTGGCAGTCTTGTTAGAGTTCCCGACATCACTCGCTGGCAACTAACAACAGGGGTTGCGCTCGTTATAGGACTTAACCTGACACCTCACGGCACGAGCTGACGACAACCATGCAGCACCTTGTAAACTGTCTTGCGAAAGATCTGTTTCCAAATCGGTCAGTCTGCATTTAAGCCTTGGTAAGGTTCCTCGCGTATCATCGAATTAAACCACATGCTCCACCGCTTGTGCGGGCCCCCGTCAATTCCTTTGAGTTTCAAACTTGCGTTCGTACTCCCCAGGTGGGATACTTATCACTTTCGCTTAGCCACTGAACTTGCGCCCAACAGCTAGTATCCATCGTTTACGGCGTGGACTACCAGGGTATCTAATCCTGTTCGCTCCCCACGCTTTCGTCCATCAGCGTCAATAAACTGGTAGTAACCTGCCTTCGCAATTGGTATTCCATGTAATATCTAAGCATTTCACCGCTACACTACATATTCTAGTTACTTCCCAGTAATTCAAGTTCAGCAGTATCAATGGCCGTTCCACCGTTGAGCGATGGGCTTTCACCACTGACTTACTAAACCGCCTACGGACCCTTTAAACCCAATGATTCCGGATAACGCTTGGATCCTCCGTATTACCGCGGCTGCTGGCACGGAGTTAGCCGATCCTTATTCTTACGATACCGTCAAGCTCCTATACATAGGAGTGTTTCTTCTCGTACAAAAGCAGTTTACAATCCATAGGACCGTCATCCTGCACGCGGCATGGCTGGTTCAGACTTGCGTCCATTGACCAATATTCCTCACTGCTGCCTCCCGTAGGAGTCTGGTCCGTGTCTCAGTACCAGTGTGGGGGATCTCCCTCTCAGGACCCCTACCCATCGTGGCCTTGGTAAGCCGTTACCTTACCAACTAGCTAATGGGACGCATGCTCATCTTTCACCGTTGTGACTTTAATTATAAAGTGATGCCGCTCTATAATACTATGAGGTATTAATCCAAATTTCTCTGGGCTATCCCTCTGTGAAAGGCAGATTGCATACGCGTTACGCACCCGTGCGCCGGTCTCAAAGCCCGAAGACTTCTACCCCTCGACTTGCATGTGTTAAGCCTGCCGCTAGCGTTCATCCTGAGCCAGGATCAAACTCTTCATCGTATATTTTAATATTATATTGCGATGAATATCTATCGGTTCTTTTCGAATCTTTCGATTCTATTACTCTTATTTCTTTTGTTCTAACATCTCTGTTAAAACGGCTGTCAATTCAATATGTCTACGAACGTAATTTCTTTGTCTTTCGCTTGTCTCTCAAAGCGGGTGCAAAACTAAAACTTCTTTTTGTTTCTCGCAAGAAAAATTTAAAAAATTTGAAACTTTTTTTTTCGTCTCTGTTTTTCTCCTTTTCCTTCCAATCTCTCAATGAACTTCCGTGTTTTGCGGGGTACAAATGTAAAAAGCATTTTCAAATCTCACAAGCTTTTTCGAATCTTTTTTTTTGAAAATTTCTTCTCTTTTAATTCTTATTCCTGTCAGTATTTCTGTGAACGTTTTTCGTTGTTGCGGGTGCAAAAGTACCACCTTTATTTACATTTACAAGCCTTTTCTTTATATAATTTCAATCTTTTTTCGCTTTATTTCTTAACTATCTCATAACAGCTGATTTACAATGTAAACTTTTTTGAATATCTATAGGTTTTTTCTTGGCTTGCATGTGGATTTCGTATTTTTAGCGGGTTCGGGTTTGTCGATTTTGCAGAGTTTTCAGCTTTTCCAACTCTTTTTTATGATTCTTTATCCTTTTAACGGCACCTTTCCATCTAAAAACTCCTTCTGGAAACCGATGCCCTAGCCCCGATAGAAGCGGAAATCCTTTTTGTGGCGGGGTTTGCCACAAAAAGATTGAAGCGGATAGCGAGATTTAGCTCCTGAAAATCATAATACCATACTTATATATGTATACACACAAAAAAAAACCCGACAGATTTCAAAAACTGTCGGGTTGTACCTAATATATAATAGTATATTATTTTTTATTGATCTCTTTAGCTTTTGCTTCCCAGTGGGTCATTAGATTATTATAATTTACCGGATTGGCTGAAGGCTGATTTACTAAACGTCCAGATTCAAATGCGCGGACAAGGATTGTTTCTATTAAATAGTCTTCGTTAACTTCAAAAGGTTTGTATTCTGTTTTTAAACTTATATCAAATAAATTTGCTGTTGTATTTGACACAAAGGCCTTAAAACCGCTTTTTAGAGTTTTTATTAACTCATAAGTAGTTTTTCCGGTTTGGCGGTGTACTAACTTTACAAGAATCTGTCCTTGTTTTCTGGAAAGCTTTTTAAGTCTGTCTTCAAATTCATTGTTAAGATAGTCTTCTACAATTTTGAAATACTTCTTTTTTTCACGGCTCGTTTTTAATCTGGCCATTCCATTATTTAAAGCTGTTAGTCTATCTGCTGCAAGTCTTGCATACGGATATACCTTATATACTCTCATTTGTAAAATCTGAAACTGCTTTAATTCTTCGGCACTCATCTTCTCGCCTTTTGAAATAATAATTTCGGGCAATTGAATTGTATCGTTTAGGATTGAATCTCTTTCAGTTAAAATATACCCCATTTCTTGATTTTCTTTTGGAGTAACTTGGGCTTCACTAGTATATGAAATAAATAATAAAAATAAAATACAGCAGGTAAATCTCATGGAGTCTTAATTTAGATGTAAAATTATATATTTATACACAACTCTGATACCAAATTTATAAATTAGCGCAAAAATATTTTTATGAGTACAAAATCTATCTTAAATGATACCTCTATAGCTTTTTTAGAAAGCTATCTAAATAATGCTTCGCCGACTGGTTACGAAAGTGAAGGGCAAAAACTTTGGATGAATTATTTAAAACCTTATGTAGATACTTTTATCACTGATACATATGGTACAGCGGTTGGAGTTATTAATCCTGATGCTCCTTTTAAGGTTGTTATTGAAGGTCATGCTGATGAAATTTCATGGTATGTAAACTATATTACAGATGATGGTTTATTATATGTAATTAGAAACGGTGGATCTGATCACCAGATTGCACCTTCAAAAAGAGTAAATATTCATACCAAAAAAGGGATCGTAAAGGGTGTCTTTGGATGGCCTGCAATTCATACACGTTTAAGAGACAAGGAAGAAATCCCAAAATTAAGCAACATATTTATTGATTTAGGATGCGAAACTAAGGAACAAGTTGAAGCAATGGGAGTTCATGTAGGCTGTGTAATTACCTATCCTGATGAATTTATGATTTTGAATGAAAACAAATTTGTGTGCCGTGCGATAGACAACAGAATGGGCGGTTTTATGATTGCCGAAGTTGCTCGTTTATTAAAGGAAAACAAAAAAACACTTCCTTTTGGTTTGTATATAGTAAATTCTGTTCAGGAAGAAATTGGTCTTCGCGGTGCAGAAATGATCGCTCATACAATTAAACCAAATGTTGCTATTGTTACTGATGTCTGTCACGATACCACTACTCCTATGATTGATAAAAAAGTCGAAGGTGATTTAAAAATGGGTAAAGGACCAGTTATTGCATATTCGCCGGCAATCCAAAATAAACTTCGCGATTTAATTGTAGACATTGCAGAAGAAAAGAAAATACCTTTCCAGCGTCATGCTACTTCTCGTGCAACGGGTACAGATACTGATGCTTTTGCATATAGCAATGGTGGTGTAGCTTCAGCATTAATTTCTCTTCCTTTAAGATACATGCATACTACTGTAGAAATGGTGCATAGAGATGATGTTGAAAATGTAATTCAATTGATTTATGAGTCCTTATTGAAAATTGAGAATAACGAAACATTCTCTTATTTCAAATAAAAGCACTTTCATACTAAATTCGGCTGTTTATAAAATAATAGCCGAATTTACTAATTCCTCAAAGAATGAAAATATTACTGCTCGAAGACGATTTTACTTTGTCTAAAGAAATATCGGCTTTTTTTACCACTAAACAATTCGAGTGTACACCGTATTATGATGGATCTTTACTGCTTAAAAAATACTTTCCGTATGAATATGATTTAATAATTCTGGATATTAATGTTCCGGGAATAAATGGTATTGAGGTTTGTAAAGGTATTCGTGAAATTGATAAAAAAACGCCAATTATAATGCTGACGGCTTTTAGTGAAATTGAAGACAAACTGGCTTCCTTTGACAGTGGTGCTGATGATTATCTGGTTAAACCTTTTCATTTTGAAGAATTATATGCCCGTATTTCATCATTGCTTAGGAGAAAAGAAATTCCTCAGCAAACAGAAAAAAAGATCATTATAGAAGATTTAGAAATTCTGGAAGATGAAATGAAAGTTTTACGTTCTGGTGAAGAAATTAAGCTGACTCCAAAAGAGTTTAAACTAATTCTAATTTTAGCCCATGCAAAAGGAAAAGTTTTGTCTAAGCAATTTATTGCCGAGAAACTTTGGGATTATCATATTGAAACCAATCAAAATACGATTGAAGTTTATATAAATTTTCTTAGAAAAAAAATCGATAAAGATCACGAAACAAAACTCATAAAAACCAAAATTGGTTACGGATATTATTTAAGTAACGAGGAATGACTTTAAAAAACAGAATATCATTATTAGTAAGTCTTTTGTTTACAATCCTTTTTGGATTGGCATCGACTGTGATATTTGTTTTATATTCTAATTTTAGAAAAGAAGAATTTCGTGAACGCCTTGAAATTAAAGCTCTTTCAAATATTAAACTTTTGGTTGATGTAAAAGAAGTTGACGAACAGCTTCTTAAAATGATTGACCAAAATTCAATCAATAAATTATATGATGAGAAAACATTAGTTTTTGACTCACATTTTAAACTTATTTACAGCAGTATCGATGATGCAAAAATCAATTGGTCTGTTGAAGATTTAAAATATCTTAAAAAACATAAAACCTTTTTCAAACAACAAGGCGATTATGAAGTTTACGGCGTTTTTTATGATACTAAAGACAAAGACTTTTATGCTTTAATTTCTGCTACGGATGATTATGGGAAAAGAAAACTGCTTTTTTTAAGATATACATTAGTTGTATCCTATATATTCTTTACATGTCTCTGCTGGGTTTTAACCTCTTTTATGGTTAGAAAAGCAATGAATCCTCTTGGATTATTTCATCAAAAAATTAAAAATATCAATGAAAACAATCTTGATACTCGTATTGAATCAAAAAGCAATAAAGACGAAATTGACTTAATTGCAAACGAGTTTAATTTCATGATGGACCGAATTGAAGTTTCCTATCAAAGACAGAAAGAATTTACGGCTCACGCTTCGCATGAATTAAGAACTCCTTTATCGAGAATTACTGCACAAATTGAAAATACTATAGCCGATTCGACGACATCTCTTAAAGGAAAAAACTTTCTAACTGCAATTTTATCCGATGTCAATCATTTAACTGAATTAATCAGCTCATTATTAATATTATCTAAAATTGATAATAATAAAAATAATGAATACAATGAAATTCACAGAATGGATGAGATTCTTTTCTCGGCTATTGAAGATCTAAAGAAAAGCTTTCCTGATTTTGTTATTTTATTTGAAATTGAAGAAAGCGAAAATTTAGACACAGCTCTGGAAATAAAAGGAAATAAAAACCTTTTGGAAATTGCTGTAATTAATGTTTTAAAAAATGCCTGTGTTTATTCAGATAATCAGCAGGCTTTAGTAAAAATAAGCGCGCCGGAAGATCATCTGATTATTTCTATTTTAAACACTGGAAAAACTTTAAGCGAAAGCGAACAAAAAAATCTTTTTGAACCTTTTATGAGAGGAGAAAATTCTAAAGGCACATCTGGTTTTGGATTGGGATTACGTATTGTAAACAGAATCTTAAAACTTCACAAATCTCACATAACTTACACTACACCAGAGGATAATGTAAATTTATTCCAATTATTCTTTCATTAATATTTTATTTTAAGCTAATTTTAAGGTAGATTTTAAGCCCGCTTAAAGTCTGCCGATAGCATATTTGTACAAAATAAAATAGATACAATGAGAAAACTATATGCATTATTATTACTTGTACTTTTTAATCAGGTAGTTATGGCTCAAAAAACAGTCACTCTTCAAGATTGTGAGAGCCAGTTTTTAAAAAACAATCTTTTTTTGCTAGCCTCTCATTATAATATTGATGCCGCAAAAGCCATGACCATTCAGGCCCGAATATGGGATAATCCAAACCTTACTGCAGAATTAAACGCCTATAATCCTGAAAGGGATAAGTTTTTTGACATTGGCAAACAAGGACAAAAAGTATTTGGTATCGAACAGTTAATCTATTTAGGCGGAAAAAAACGTAATGAAGTTAAACTGGCAAAAACTAACGAACAATTAGCAGAACTTCAGTTCAATGATTTATTAAGAACATTAAAACTGCAGCTGCGCCAGAGTTTTTACACGGTTTATTACAACACAAAAAGTCTTGAAATAACTGATAAACAATTGGTTCATATTGAAGATTTAATAAACTCCTACTCTATTCAGGCTCAAAAAGGAAATATTCCTCTGCGAGATGTTGTGCGTTTACAGTCTCTGTATCTAAACTTTAAGAACGAACGAATGGAAGTCGTTAACAACAGCATTGAAGAGCAGGCAAATTTAAAATTACTGCTAAATTCAACTGAAACTATTATTCCTGATGTTTCTAAAGACGATTTTAATAAATACTTAAAAATAATTCCTTTTGATCTAAAATCTTTTGAAGATGAAGCAATTGCCAATCGTCCGGATTATTTAGCCAAACAAAAAGAAATTGAAGCTAATGAACTGAATGTAAAATGGCAAAAATCGCTTTCTGTACCAGATATAACTTTGGGCGCTAATTATGATCAGCGAAGCGGTGCATTTAATAATGAGGCTAATATTTCTGTTGGAATTCCGCTGCCGCTTTGGAACAAAAACAAAGGAAATATCAAAAATGCTCAGGCCGTTTTAGCCCAATCTAAAGTAGAAAAGCAAAACTTTAATCTTCAATTGGAAACCGAAATCACATCGGCATGGAATAAATGGGATGAATCCCGAAAAAACTATGCAGTTATAAAACCAACTGTAAACTCAGACTTTGAAGCGGTTTATAACGGAATCTTAACCAATTTCCAAAAAAGAAATATCAGCTTATTAGAATTTACCGATTTTATGGAAAGTTACAATCAGGCTAATATTCAGGTTAATGAATTGAAGAAAAAATTGGCTTTATCCGGCGAAGAATTAAATACTACTATCAACAAGGATTTATTTTAAAACTAAATAATAATGAAACATACACTAATTATAGGAATTGCAATAGTAAGTTTATCACTTGCCAGCTGCAAAAAGGAAGTAGAAAATCCTCAAACCAATACTTCTTTCGCCTTAAGCGATAATATGCTGAAAACTACTACTACGGCAGATGCGAAAACCCAGACAGTGAAAAATGAGCTGAGTTTTTATGGAAAAATTACTGCCGATAATAATAAATTAATCGATGTTTATCCGCTTGTGGGCGGAAACGTGATTAAAGTAAATGTTGAACTTGGAGATTATGTAAAAAAAGGCCAGGTATTAGCAACCATAAAAAGTACTGATGTCGCTGATTTTGAAAAACAATCTATCGATGCAAAAAATGATTTGCTTGTTGCAAAAAACAAACTAAAAGTTGCTCAGGAATTATACGACGGAAAATTAAATTCTGAAAGCGATGTTCTTGAAGCAAAATCTGAAGTAAACAAAGCACAGTCACAGCTAAGCAAAATTCAGGAAACTTATAAAATTTACAATATTAAAGCCGGTTCTATTTACGAAGTAACGGCGCCAATAAGTGGTTTTGTTATTCAAAAAAGCATTAATCAGGATATGCTTTTACGTTCTGATCGTTCTGAAAATATTTTTGACATTGCAGAAATCAGCGAAGTTTGGGCAATGGCCAATATTAATGAAATCGACATTAATAAAATAAAACTTGGAATTGATGCCAGCGTAACTACTCTAAGTTACCCTGATAAAGTTTTTAAAGGAAAAGTAGATAAAATCTTCAACGTAATTGATCCCGAAACCAAAGCAATGCAGGCGCGTATTAAACTTCAAAACCCTGGTTTTTTATTAAAACCGGATATGAATGCTAATATCAAATTATCCTATAATGAGAATGAATCAATGATTGCAATTCCAAGCAATGCCATTGTTTTTGATAAAAGTAAAAATTTCGTCATGATCTTTAAAGATCGTCATAACATTGAAACAAGACAAGTTGAAGTTTACCGAGTTGTAGGTGATACAACTTATATTTCAAGTGGTTTAAAGGAAAATGAAAAAGTTATTACCAACAATCAATTATTTATTTATCGCGCTTTAAACGATTAAAAGATGAACAAATTTATACGAAATATAATTGCTTTTTCGCTTAAGAATAAAGCATTTACCTTTTTCTGGGTAGGAATATTGGCTGTTGCAGGATTTATTTCCTTTAAAAATATGCCAATTGATGCTTTTCCAGATGTAACAAATACTCAAATTATTATCATTACGCAATGGAATGGTAAAAGTGCCGAAGAAGTAGAGCGTTTTGTAACGACACCAATCGAGATTTCGATGAACTCGGTGCAGAAAAAAACGAGTGTGCGCAGTATTACGATGTTTGGTTTATCTGTAATCAAAATTATTTTTGATGATGGTGTCGACGATACTTTTGCCCGCTTCCAGGTAAATAATTTACTTAAAAATGTTACACTTCCAGATGATGTTGAACCAGACGTTCAGCCTCCTTATGGCCCGACTGGAGAAATTTTCAGATATATTGTAAAAAGTAACAGCCGTGACAGTCGTGAATTATTGACTTACCAAAACTGGGTTATAGACAAACAATTACGTGCCGTTCCCGGTGTTGCAGATTTAAATGTTTTTGGCGGACAAACTAAAACTTATGAAGTTGGCGTTGACCCAATAAAACTGGCTAAATACAATATTACACCATTACAGGTATATAATGCAGTTGATGCCGGAAATATAAATGTGGGCGGTGATATTATTGAAAAAAACGGGCAGGCATTTGTTGTTCGTGGTGTTGGTCTTATAAAATCCAGAAAAGACATCGAAAACATTATTGTAGACGAAGCTGGAGGAAATCCAATTTTGGTTAAAAATGTAGCTTCTGTTTATGACAGTTCTATGCCGAGAGTAGGACAAACTGGAATTGGAAACAACGACGATGCAGTTGAAGGAATTGTTGTAATGCGTAAAGGCGAAAATGCACAGGAAACTCTTGCTTTAATAAAAGATAAGATTAAAGATTTAAATGATAATATCCTGCCAAAAGATATTAAAATTGAAACTTTCTACGATCGTGACAATTTGATGAATTTCACTACCGAAACGGTAATGCATAATTTATTTGAAGGTATTATTTTGGTTACCTGCGTCGTATTTCTATTTATGGCCGACTGGAGAACTACTTTTACTGTTTCGATAGTTATTCCGCTTTCTTTATTATTTGCCTTTTTGTGTTTAAAAATGATGGGAATGAGCGCCAACTTACTGAGTTTAGGTGCTGTCGATTTCGGAATTATCATTGATGGTGCCGTCGTAATGGTCGAAGGATTATTTGTGGTTCTGGATCATAGGGCGCATCAGCTGGGAATGACGGCTTATAATAAAATTGCAAAAGGAAGCATCATTAAGAAAACCGGAACAGAAATGGGTAAAGCTATTTTCTTTTCTAAATTAATTATCATTACCGCTTTACTGCCAATATTCTCATTCCAGAAGGTTGAAGGAAAAATGTTCTCTCCCCTTGCCTATACTTTAGGTTTTGCCTTAATGGGAGCATTAATTTTCACACTTACTCTGGTGCCGGTTTTATCTCATATTTTATTGAATAAAAATGTAAAAGAAAAGAATAATCCTTTTGTAAACTTTTGGGACAGAATTGTAGGCAAAGGTTTTGCATGGACATTTAAGCATAAAATAAAATCATTAGTTATTTCATTATCTGTAATTGCTGCTACATTTTTCTCTGCTTCATTTTTAGGTACAGAATTTTTGCCTCAGTTAAATGAAGGAGCTTTATGGGTTACGGCAGAATTACCAATGAGTACTTCTCTGCCTGAAAGTGTAAAAACAGCAGCAATGATCAGAAAAGATCTTGAAAGTTTTCCTGAAGTAAAAAATGTGCTTTCACAAACTGGAAGAAGTAACGATGGAACAGATCCAAACGGATTTGGGTTTATCCAGCTCCAAGTCGATTTGAAACCAAAAGCCGACTGGAAACGAAAAATCAGCATGGATGAACTGATTAACCAAATGGACGAAAAATTAAAAGTTCATCAGGGAATTACTTATAACTATTCTCAGCCTGTAATTGATAACGTTGCTGAATCTGTTGCTGGTTTCAAAGCTTCAAATGCAGTTAAAATCTACGGAGATGATTTAGATAAATTAGATGAACTTTCTAATGAAGTTTTAGCAAAAATCAAAGATATTCCAGGTATCAAAGATGTTGGAATTCTTAGAAATGTTGGTCAGCCGGAAATTAGTGTAATTCTTGACAGAGAAAAAATGGCTGCTTACGGTGTAACTTTAAGCGATGCTCAGGCTGTTTTAGAATTAGCTTTTGGAGGAAAAACTGCTACTCAAAAATATGAAGATGAAAAGAAATTTGATGTACGAGTTCGTTTTTCTAAAGAGTATCGTAAAGACGAAGAAGATTTAGCAGAATTAAAAGTACCAACTATAAGCGGTGCAAAAATCCCGTTAAAAGAAATCTGCGACATTAAAACCATAACTGGTCCGGCATTTATTTACAGAGATAATACGAAACGTTTTATTGGAGTAAAATTTTCTGTTCGTGACCGAGATTTAGGAAGTACAATTGCAGAAGCACAATCAAAAGTTGCAGAAGTAAAAATGCCTCCTGGATATACAACTGGATGGACAGGAGAATTTGAAAATCAGGTTCGTGCCAGTGCACGTCTGGCGCAAGTTGTACCAATCAGTTTAATTGGAATATTTGTCTTGTTATTCATTCTGTTTGGAAACTTTAAAGATTCATTACTTGTTTTAGCCAATGTTCCATTTGCTGTAATTGGCGGGATTATAGCTTTACACTTAACGGGAATGAATTTTGGAATTTCTGCAGGAGTTGGTTTTATTGCCTTACTGGGAATCTGTATTCAAAATGGTGTAATCCTGATCTCAGAATTTCATCATAATATAAAGGCAAAATTCTCATTAGAAGAATCCATTTTTATGGGAGTAAAAGCCAGAACAAGAGCAGTAGTCATGACGGCACTTATGGCTTCTATAGGTTTAATGCCCGCAGCAATTTCAACCGGAATTGGATCAGAATCTCAAAAACCTCTTGCAATTGTAATTATTGGAGGATTAGTAACGGCAACAATTTTGACATTATTGGTTTTCCCAATTTTATTCTGGATTTTCAATCGAAAAAAACACGCACCGATAGAATAAAACGGTTTTATGATAAAATTAATTTGGTTAGATTAATTTGGTTTAGAAAGAAAAAGCATCATTATTTTTAATGGTGCTTTTTTGATTTAGATACTCTCTTAAAACAAGCAGAAAAAAAAAACGGTCTTCTGCTCAAAGAAGACCGTTATACTAACTCAAACTTTTAAACTTTTTAAAGTTTATTTTGCATCTTTTAGAATTGCAATTGCATCTGCTGCATTTGATAATTCAGCATATTTTAATGCAGTATATCCTTTTTCGTTTTTATCAGATGGACGAGCTCCAGCTGCTAATAAAACTTTTATAATTTCTACTTTATTGTAACGAGCTGCTGTCATTAAAGGAGACATATCGTCTGCTTTTTCATTTACATTAGCACCGTACTCGATAAATTTCTTTACTGTGTCGATATCTCCTTTAGCTACTGCAACTACAAGAGGTGTTCCTTCATATACAGCAGATACTGTAATTTCATTTTTAGCAGCTGATGTGCTGTTTGAAGCCATAGAAACATTTGCAAATGCTACTAAAGCAAGACCTAAAGAAATAACTGATTTTTTCATAATGATTGGGTTGTTAAATTGATTGATAATTATTTGATTGATAATGAATTTTAAATTCTATACAAATTTAAATTAAAAAGTGGTATATTGTATAACAAAGTACCTTGTTTTAACTAATTCTTAACTTTTAATTAATGAATTCGAAATATTACTCTTCTAAAATTTAAATTCACTATAAAAGACGCAACAAATGTAGAAATGTTACACCAAAACGAATATTTTTTTAAAATTTGTGATCAAGAAAGTATCAAAAATGAAAGAGAAAACTATACTCTTTTAACTATACAACAACAGCATGTATAAAAAAGGCAGAAATTTTTCATTAAAAGAAAAAAAATAAACCGTTTTTTATGGATTTGTGATGAAAATTATCAATGTAAGTAAAAAACACAAAAAGAAAGAAAATACCTATTTTACATCGAAATAGTAATCACTCATTTAATCATTTTAACATGTATTCTTTAAGCTATTTTGCGGTGTTTTTTAATGAAAATTTAGTTCCATATACATTTATCAAATCGTTTTCGAATAAAGTATACGGATCATTATAAAATTGAAGAAAATCAGGAACACTAATCTGCCCCGGAAAAGGTGCATAATAATGCGTTAAACTTACTGCATCATTTCGCCAGACTAAGACATAACAAAGCTTAATATTTTCTTTCTTTATAGATTGAAGTAAAACTTCTGTCCACCAGTTTTTATTTGTTATTGATTCTAAGCCGGTTTCTGTAAAAGCTGCTAATTTGTTCTTTTTAATTGCAATGTCAGAAATGATTTTGAGCTTTTTTATTCCGTTTTCTAAGTCATATTTCCCGTCACGTCCAAAATCTCCATAATTATCTATCCCAAACATATCAACATAATCATCGCCAGGATAGCGTTCTAAATATTCTGACTCAGAATTAAATCGATTATCTGGTGAAAATGCGTAAATAAAATTATGAACTTTTAAAGTATCTCTCAGGTATGACACAGTAAATTGCCAGACTTCTATAAAATCCTCACGCGATGTATATTTTTTTCCCCACCAGAACCAATCACCATCAAATTCATGAAAAGGTCTAAAAATCATTGGAACCAATTTACCATCTTTTGCTTTAGCAGAATTTGCAAAGTCAGCGATTGTTTTTAAAATTTCTTTGTATTGCTCATGATGCGAACCTCCTTTTTTTATTAAAGACATGGATGGGGCTGAAATAGAATCTTTCCAGTAAAATCCACCACCCGAAGCAGGATTATTGAAATGCCAGGAAACCGTTGTGATACCGCCTCGCTCGTAAGTATCAATTACATTTTTTCTTAAAGTTTCTTTTGCTTTTTTAATTTGTTCTCTTGACCGTCCCGAAAAATCGCTGAAATCTATTCCTACAACTGCAGGATGTGAACCTGTAACCAATTTAACATCCGATTTATTAGGTTCGTTTGACCAGCCGTGTCCGTATTCTAAAGCGTGTTGATGCCCAAATAAGATATGCTCTTTTGAAATACTTTTTAGATTGCGATATAAGTTTTTTGTTTCTCTTGTTGCGCTTTTATCAATTTGTGCAAAAAGAAAATGCCCTGTTATCATAAATAGAGATAACAAGGCATTTGTTTTATTTAAGTTAGTTTTCATGGTTTAAATAGTTAGTTTAAACCCGAAAATTACTATTTAGAAGTAAGGTATTGTAATACGTTTTTTTCAATACGTTGATCAATATTGTCAATATCAGCTTTTACGAATTTTTCTCCTAAGATATTTTCATACAATTCAATATATCTTTCAGAAACAGATTCAATATATTCATCTGACATATCTGGAATCTGCTGTCCTTCCTGCCCCTGAAAACCGTTTTCGATCAGCCAGCGGCGAACAAACTCTTTTGAAAGCTGTTTTTGCTCCTCTCCTTTTTCTTGTCTTTCAGCATATCCATCAGCATAAAAATAACGAGAAGAATCCGGAGTATGAATTTCATCAATTAAAACAATAACACCGTCTTTTGTTTTTCCAAATTCGTATTTAGTATCAACTAAAATTAACCCGCGGGAAGCAGCAATTTCAGTTCCTCTTTGAAATAAAGCACGTGTATATTTTTCTAAAACTAAATAATCTTCTTCAGAAATAATTCCTTTAGACAAAATAGCTTCACGAGATATATCTTCATCATGCGAACCATTATCTGCTTTTGTAGTCGGCGTAATGATTGGTTCTGGAAATTTATCGTTTTCTTTTAAACCTTCGGCCATTGTTACACCGCAAATTTGTTTTCTTCCTGCAGCATATTCACGTGCTGCATGTCCTGAAAGATAACCTCGAATAACCATTTCTACTTTAAAAGGTTCGCATAAATGCCCAACAGCAACGTTTGGATCTGGAGTTGCAATTAACCAGTTTGGAACAATATCCTGAGTTAACTCCATAAATTTTGTTGCAATCTGGTTCAAAATTTGTCCTTTGTACGGAATTCCTTTTGGTAAAACCACATCAAACGCCGAAAGTCTGTCTGTTGCTACCATTACTAAAAGTTCGTCGTTAATATTGTAAACTTCTCTAACTTTTCCTCGGTAAACTGATTTCTGATTCGGGAAATTAAAATTTGTGGTTGTGATTGTATTACTCATTATCTTGTTGTGTTGTTTTTTATGAATGCAAATTTAAAATTATTTCACAGAGTTACATCATCAAAAGAAAGAGATAAAGTAAGAAATGTAAAATATTTCAATTTTAAAGTTTTTGGAAATAAAAAATCCCTAAACAATTGTCAGGGATTAAATGTTCTAATTGAGATTAAAATCAGCTTGCTGCTAATTCTTTATCTAATATTTTTGAAGCAATATATTTTGCTACGCCGTCTTCGGCATTTGTTTTAATAACTTCTAAATCCGGCAGTGTTTCTTTTAAAACAGCCGGGGCGTTGCCCATAATTAGACCTTTTCCGGACGCTGACAACATTTGAACATCGTTAAAACCATCTCCAAAGGAAACGGCTTGTTCTAAAGTGTAACCTTCTTTTTCCAGTACTTGTTCAATAGCAACGGCTTTATCTATAGATTTATCCATAAATTCCAAACAAGTCGGCAGACTAAAAGCATGATGCAGATGTTCTGATGAATTAGCCAGAACGTCATCTTTTAATTTTACTAATTTCTCATGATCATCACATGAAAAGAAAATTTTAATGGCTCCAAAATCTTCCAGTTTTTTATAGTCAACTAATTCCGGACGGTATTTTAATTCAGCCTGAAAAGAATTAAGTCTTTCATTCCATTTATTGGTCTGCCAAACATTTTCTTTAAATAAAACCACCGTAATAGCCGGATCAATTTCAACATTTAATGCTGCTTTTACTACATCGCTGTCTAAATTAAAAGCAAATAATTCTTCTTTATTTGGTGAATGAATTCTCGCTCCGTTTGAACTCACTAAATAAACCGGCACTTCCAGCGTTTCAATAATTGCCATGGCATCGAGATGATGACGGCCTGTTGCAACAACTATAAGGTAATTTTGATTGTGAAGTTCCTGAAAAATTGATTTGGTGTAATCTGAAATTTTGTGTTGAGGGTTAAGTAAAGTTCCGTCAAGGTCACTTACTACAACTTTTATATTTTTAAGTTTTGTCATATTAATATCAAACATTTATGATGTGCAAATTTACGGCTTTAAGCTCAGTTGAGCAAAGATTACAAGCCTCGATAGGCATAATTGAGATAAGTTTATTATTTATTTAACTATTTGGTTAAGCATTGCATAATACACAATTTAAACTTTTATTATTCCAGATTTGTACAGATTTACTGCTTTTTGAATTACTAATTCAATTTGTTCCAAAGGAAGATCTTCCTTAACATCCAGCATCATAATTTTCATTCTTGAACGTTTTTCCTGAATTAGAAAAGATTCTTCGAAATGTTTTCCTTCGACAATACCAATATACGGCTGCCTGCTTTTTTTGTGAATCCATAAATAGCAGAACATTTTCTCTTTATAACAAAAAAATGGCATTCCGTATTTTAAAACGTGCGTAATATCTTTGTCTTGTTTTAAGATAATATTACGCAAAGCCAGAAATACCTCTTTTATTGGTTCTTCCTGTTTAATGTAGAAATCATCCAGCTGTTTCATTTTCCTGAATTTTATTTTAAAAAAAATATTCGTTTTACTCATTCTAAAAAAATGAATAAAACGAATATTAATAAATGTTAAAACACATTTTACGATTTACATTTAACATTTCACTAAAAATTGAATTTAGTCGTGATTTTCTATCTGTTTGTAAGCGTCAATTACTTTTTTCACTAATCTGTGGCGCACGATATCTTTATCATCAAGATAGATAATTCCGATGCCTTCTATATCTTTCAGAACCAAAAGAGCTTCTTTTAGACCAGAGATTGTTCTACGCGGTAAATCGACTTGTCCGGGATCACCTGTAATCATAAACTTGGCGTTTTTTCCCATACGCGTCAGAAACATTTTCATCTGCGAATGTGTAGTATTCTGTGCTTCGTCAAGAATTACAAAAGCATTGTCCAGTGTACGCCCGCGCATAAAAGCCAAAGGTGCAATCTGAATAATTCCTTTCAGGATATAATCTTCAAGCTTTTCATTAGGGATCATATCACGCAATGCGTCGTAAAGCGGCTGCATATAAGGATCAAGTTTTTCTTTCATATCTCCCGGTAAAAATCCCAGGTTCTCACCTGCTTCTACTGCCGGCCTTGTTAATATGATTCTTTTTACTTCTTTGTCCTTCAGCATTTTTACAGCCATTGCAACTCCCGTGTACGTTTTTCCTGTTCCGGCTGGTCCAACTGCAAAAACCATATCGTTTTTTTTAATTGTATCTACCAGCAGCTGTTGGTTAGGCGTCATAGCTTTTACTATTTTACCGCCTACACCGTGAACTAATATTTTGTCATGATCGTATGCTTTTTTTTCATCCTGACCATCACTCATTATTACACGTTCAATTACATTATCATCAATGTTGTTGTATCTGGTAAAATGAAGCATAAGCCTCTGAAATCTCTTTTCGAATTCATCTAAAACTTCTTTTTCGCCAAAGGCTTTTAAAGTTGTCCCTCGCGCTACGATTTTAAGCTTTGGGTAGTACTTTTTAATTATTTCAAGATGAGAATCCTGCGCGCCCCAAAAGTCTTTTGGAGCGATGTCTACTAGCTCAATAATTCTTTCGTTCAAATGAGTAATTTTAAATTAAAAATAAATTTGTTTTTTAAATCTATTGCTGTCGGGTTCTTTAAGTCGCAGTTATCGCCAATTTGCAGTTTTTATTATTATCAAAAAAGTACTTAAAATTTTCTTTAAAATCAACTTTTTATTAAAAGACTGAAAACTGAAACTGCTAACTGTGACTACTATATACGTTTACTATAATTTTATCGCAATTTGTCTTTTCTTTCTTTCAATTTGCATTTACTATTACTAGCTTTGCATTTCTCAAATTTAATAAAAATTCGAGTTAAATACTATCAATAGTTATAAACAAAATGATGTCAATAATTACCCTTACTACTGATTACGGCTTAAAAGACCACTTTGTTGGTTCGCTGAAGGGTAAAATCATTTCTGAACTTCCAGATGCAAGAATTATTGATATTTCACACGATATTGATCCATTCAACACAGCCGAAGCCAGTTACGTAATTGGGGCTTCTTATTTGAGCTTCCCAAAAGGTACTGTTCACTTAATAGGTGTTGACATCGAACGCAATAAAGAGAACCAGCATATTGCCATGCAGTGGAACGATCATTTCTTTATTTGTGCCGATAACGGAATCTTAAGTATGCTTACGCAGAAGATTGTACCGCAGAAGATTGTTGAAATTAATATTCATGATCGTTTCCCGGCTGAATTCAGTGATTTGGATATTTTTATTCAAGTGGCCTGCCACATTGCAAAAGGAGGTTTGCTGAATGTTATTGGTAAAGAAATCCCAACTGTTAAAGAAGTAACCGAATTACAAGCCGTTGTTGCTGCCGATGGAAATTCATTAAAAGGTTACGTTATTTATATTGACCATTTTGGAAACATAGTTACGAATATATCAAAACAGCAGTTTTTAGAAGTTGCAAAAGGGCGTCCGTATGAAATTGTAATGAAGCCAAAAAGCATTAAAACCATTCTGCCTAATTATTCGGCAATTGCAACTTCAGACAAATATCCTATCAAAACCTATGAAGGCGAAAAACTGGCTATTTTTAATGAAGCCGGTTTTCTCGAAATTGCCATTTTTAGAAGCAATCCTTCAAAAGTTGGTTCTGCAAATAGTCTGCTTGGTTTGAATTATCGTGATGTAATTACGATCAAGTTTTCATAATAAACAGATCTCACATTTAATGGCTCGCAGATTTTGCTGATTGAACAGATTTATACTGATAACATTCGTATTTTGTCAATCGCGAGAATTTCTACAAAGATTTGTCTTTGCGAGGAATGAAGCAATCTCATTTACTTAAGCAATTAGTGATCTTTTATTAGTGCAGCTGCTTCTAACAATATTGCCGAAAAACTATATTTATAATATTTTATTTTTTATTAAAAAGAACAATCAATTTTGGTATTTTTGCGCACCTGAAATGCTTTTAGACTTCAACTAAATCTAAAAGCAGCAATTTAAAATCTAAAATTGAACACATGTTTGTTAGAATTGTAAAAATGAGTTTTCACGAAGAAAAAATTCCTGATTTTTTGGAGAATTTTGAATCTGTGAAAGATAAAATACGAAATGCAGACGGAAATCGTTTTTTAGAATTGTATCAGGATAAAAATGACAAATGTATTTTCTTTACTTACAGCTATTGGGAAACCGAAGCTGATTTGGAAAATTACAGACAATCTGAACTTTTTAATACAGTTTGGGATTTTACAAAAAAGTTATTCAATGCAAAACCGGAAGCCTGGAGCGTGGATAAAGTAGTTTCTTTAGTTTAAATTGTTTCAAGTTTCAGGTTTCAAGTTATAGGCTGAATCTGAAAATTGAAATGACATAACCGCAAAGAACGCTAAGATTAAATTAAATGGTTTTGATGAAACACGAAGTTCGCAAAGAAAGGAACTTCAAACCTGAAACTTGAAACCAAAAAAAATAAATAAACGAATAAACGTTATACATGAAATCAATCATTTTAAGAGAAATAAAATCCTTTTTTGGTTCTCCTATCGGCTACTTGGTCATTGCGATTTTCTTAATCAGCAACGGGCTTTTTTTATGGGTATTTGAAGGAGACTACAATATATTGAATACAGGTTATGCTGATTTGACTCCGTTTTTCACTTTAACACCTTGGATTTTAATTTTTCTGATTCCGGCCGTTACAATGAGAAGTTTCTCTGATGAAAGAAAACAAGGAACGCTGGAATTGCTTTTAACCAAACCTTTATCGATCTGGCAGATTGTAAACGGAAAATTTCTGGGATCATTTTTCCTTATTATTTTAGCCATTATTCCAACCTTTATTTACGTAAAAGTAATTTCTAGTTTAGGTTCTCCGGAAGGTAATATCGATATGGGAAGCACAATTGGTTCTTATTTCGGATTGTTGTTTTTGATTGCTTCTTATTCTGCAATTGGAATCTTTACTTCTACTCTATCAGAAAATCAAATCGTTGCCTTTATTATTGCCGTATTTATATGCTTTCTGTTTTATTTCGGTTTCGAAGGACTGGCTTCATTAGTTCCGGGGCAATCAAATATCATTTCGGCATTTGGAATGCAGGATCATTTTAAAAGTATGAGCCGAGGCGTTATTGATACCCGCGATGTAATTTACTTTTTAAGTATCAGCGTTTTGTTTTTATCTTTTACCGTTTATCAATTAAAATCTTTTAAAGCGTAATGAAAGCATCTAATAAATTAAATCTTAAAACATTAGGCATTACAATTTTTATTTTAATTGTTTTAAATGTTCTTGGAAGCTTATTTTTTCATCGTTTTGATTTGACCAAAGACAAACGATATACTTTATCTGAAACATCTTTAAAAATTGTAAAACAGGTTAAAAACCCGTTGTCAATTAAAATTTATATGCAGGGAGAACTTCCTGCAGATTTTAGACGTTTACAACAGGAAACCAAACAATTATTAGAAGAATTTCAGGCTTACAATAATAATATTGTTTTTGAATTCGTAAACCCAATGGAAAACGAAAACGAAAGCATGGAAATGGTAAAATCACTTTACCAAAAAGGTCTTACTCCTGTAAATATAACAGTTGACGATAAAGGAAAACAATCGCAGGCAATGGTTTTTCCGTGGGCAATTGCGGTTTATAACAACAAAGAAGTTAATATTCCCTTGCTGAAAAACATTATGGGAGCTTCTACTACTCAAAAAGTGATAGGATCTATTCAGCATTTAGAATATTCAATTGCTGATGCGATCAATAAAATTACGAAAGACAGACAAAAGAAAGTTGCTATTATAAAAGGAAATGGCGAATTGTCTGAAATTCATATAGGTAAATTATTAAGACAAATCAAAGAGAGTTATTACATTGGCCCTTTTACACTGGATTCTGTTGCGAAAGATCCAAACGGAACTTTAGATGCTCTTAAAAAATATGATTTAGCAATTATCTCTAAGCCAACAGAAACTTTCTCAGATGAAGAAAAACAAGTTCTGGATCAATTTATCATGAACGGCGGAAAAACATTATGGCTGATAGATCAGGTTGATGCAGATATGGACAGCTTATATAATGATGCCGGAGCAACACTTGCTTATCCAAGAGATTTGAATTTAAATGATATGTTCTTCAAATACGGTTTCAGAATTAATCCTGATTTGGTTAAAGACGAAAACGGAAGTCCAATAAAACTGGCAACCGGAGAACAAGGAAGTGCAACACAATATCAGGATTTTATCTGGAAATTTGCACCTCAGGTTTATCCAACAAGCCAGCATCCTATCGTAAAAAATCTGGGTGGCATTAAATTCGATTTTGCAAGTCCAATTGATACTTTGAAAAACGGAATTAAAAAGACGGTTTTATTACAATCGTCTCAATATTCAAAACAAATTGGAACACCTTCAGAAATCAATCTGAACATGGTAACCGAAGAAACGTCTCCTAAGGATTATCTGAACAAAGGAAATCTAGTCCTTTCAGTTTTATTAGAAGGAAGTTTTAATTCGGTTTTTGAAAATCGTGTACTGCCTTTTAAAGAAAGTTCGTTTCAGGCAAAAGGAAAACCAACTAAGATGATTGTCGTTGCCGATGGAGATATAGCCAGAAACCAATTAGACAAAAACATGATGCCTGTTGAGCTTGGTTACGATCAAAGAACAGGGAATCTTTATGATAATAAAGATTTTATGATGAACTGTGTAAATTATCTTCTTGACGATACAGGACTTATTAACATTAGAAGCAAAGATGTCGAACTGCCGTTATTGGATAAAGAAAAAGTTTACGAAAATTACACCACAACGCAATTCATAACTATCGGGCTTCCAATCCTTATTTTATTGGTTTTCGGATTAGTATTTACCTTTATCAGAAAAAGAAAGTACAGTAAATAGATGTTAATAAAAAAATTGCGAAACTAAGAATGTTTACGATATATTTGTAAAACCTTACTTAGTTACAGAAAAACTGAGAAAAAGAGCAAAAAATAAAACAAAAGACGATGAAATTTATAGTATCGAGTTCGTACTTATTAAAACAATTACAAGTATTAGGAAGCGTTATTAACAGTAATAATACACTTCCTATTTTAGATAACTTTTTATTTGAACTAGACAATAATGAGTTGACAGTTTCGGCTTCAGACCTTGAAACTACAATGTCTGCTACATTATCAATCGATTCTACAAGTAAAGGAAGCGTTGCTGTACCGGCAAAACTTTTACTTGAAATTTTAAAGACATTTCCAGAGCAGCCTTTAACTTTTACAGTTGAAGACAATAATACAGTCGAAATCAGCTCTAATTCAGGAAAATATGCATTAGCGTATGCTGCCGGAGAAGAATTCCCTAAGTCTGTAAATCTGGAAGATCCGTCTGTAACTTTAGTTCCTGCTGATGTATTGGCAACTGCGGTAAGTAAAACCATTTTTGCTGCCGGAAACGATGATTTACGTCCGGTAATGTCTGGAGTTTTCTTCCAGTTCTCTCCAGAAGGTTTAACTTTTGTTGCTACAGATGCTCATAAATTAGTAAAATATGCACGTGCAGATGTAAAAGCATCTCAGGTTGCTGATTTTATTATGCCGAAGAAACCTTTAAATATCTTAAAAAGTATTTTAGGAAGTTCTGATGCGGAAGTAAAAATTGAATACAACGATTCAAATGCGACTTTCTCATTTGACAATTATATCTTAATGTGTCGTTTAATCGACGGAAAATACCCTAATTATGAAGCGGTGATTCCTAAAGAAAATCCAAACAAATTATTAATCGATCGTTCTTTATTTTTAAGCTCTGTTCGTCGTGTTGCGATTTTCTCAAACAAAACTACACACCAAATTCGTTTAAAAATTGCAGGAGCTGAATTAAATGTTTCTGCTGAAGATATCGATTACTCAAATAAAGCAGAAGAAAGACTAACTTGTGATTATCAAGGTGATGATCTTCAAATTGGTTTTAACTCTCGTTTCTTAATCGAAATGCTGACAAACCTTCAATCTGATGTGATTATGTTAGAGATGTCATTACCTAACAGAGCCGGGATTTTAACTCCTGCTGATGGCTTAGAAGAAGGTGAAACAGTAACAATGTTGGTAATGCCCGTAATGTTAAATAGTTAACATTAAAGTTTCTTTATGTTACAGGGATTTTTTTTAATTTGAAATTAAAGACATATCATTGTAAAAAAAATATCGCTATTAACCAACCATTTTTTATACCTAGAAACCGCAATTCTTTTTTAAGAGTTGCGGTTTTTTAGTTTTAGAGATTTTTTGTTTCATGTTTAAAGTTTCAAGTTGAAATACAATCAGACTTGTATCGTTATTCTATCGCAAAGCACGCAAGTTTTTTTACTATGCAGGATTTGTAAATAATGTAAAGTTCGCAAAGCTTTGTGTAAACTTTCCGCTCTCTGCGGTTAAATTTGACAACAAACCTGAAACTTCAAACCTGAAACAAGTTACCAGTCTTTTTTAATCCTTCTTCTTTTTAAATCCTAAATAATAATTCATTCCAAAACCTAAAGTTCTACTGTCGTATCTAGTTTGTGTTCTGTCTGCTTGAGCTAAAGCTTTTCCCATATTTACTCCTGTATAGTATAGATTGACAGCCAATGAATCATAATTTTTATCTGAAAGAATAATGTCTACTCCAATTCCTATTCCTATAGATTGCTGCCACTCGGTTACAATTTTCTTTTCAGTTTTTGACAGAGACGGATTATTCTGGTTGATTAAAGTATATTTTTCCTGAGCTTCAATTCGTGATATATTATAAATTGGCAGAATTTGAAGAAGCGCATCCCCGGCGCTATACTCACCGCAGGAAAGACATATTTTAGGTGTAAAGCCAAAATTTAAAGCACCTGCACTCAATTGTGATGTGCTTATAATATTTCCTGCTGCATCTGGTTTATTATAATCTTCAAGACTACCGTAGTAATAAGTTGTCGTAAATTCAGGTTTCAAAAATTTAAAAGCTTTAACTTCTATTCCTAATCCGCCCTGAAAATAAGCATTTCCTTTAAATTCAGTATTTCGATAAAGTGATAAATCAATTAAACCTCTTATTTGGGCATTTAAACCTACTGATAGCAAAATCAATAAAAAACAGAGTAAGTTTTTCTTCATAAAATGGTAAGTTACTGGTTATATTTTTTGCACTAAAATACTTTCTTTTTATATACAAAAATGAATTTCGTTTACTATTATTTACAGCCAACAAAATCTTAAATTTCAGGCCTTAAATAAATTTTTCTGTATTTTTGTAAAATGAAAATAGAAATTTGGTCGGACATCATGTGTCCGTTTTGTTATATCGGAAAAAGGCAATTGGAAACGGCCTTACAACAGTTTCCAGATAACGACTTTGAAATTGAATGGAAAAGTTTTCAGCTTGATCCAACAATTACGCCTGAGCCGGGAAAAGACGTTTATACGTATTTAGCGGAACGAAAAGGAATGACAGTCGAGCAATCTAAAGAAATGCACAAAGGTGTCGCAGAACGTGCTAAAAGCGTTGGTTTAGAGTATAACTTTGACAAAGCAGTTATTTCAAATTCTTTAGAAGCGCATAGAATTATCCAATTGGCTAAAACTAAAAAATTAGGCGACGAAATTGAAGAAATTTTCTTTAAAGCTTATTTTACAGAAGGACGGGATTTAAACGACGGCCCGACTTTAATTGAATTAGCTGAAAAAGCCGGATTAGATAAAAATGATGTTTTAGAAGTATTAAAAAGCGATAATTTATACTTAAAAGAAGTTGAACACGATATTGAAGAAGCACAGCAAATTGGCGTTCAGGGTGTTCCTTTCTTTGTTTTTGACCGAAAATATGCTGTTTCTGGTGCTCAGCCGGTTGAAGCTTTTGTGCAAACAATAAAAGAAGGTTTAAAATAAAATTTCAATTATAAAAAAAACGGATGAGTAAATTGCTCATCCGTTTTTTTTATAGTTTAATCGCAAAGAAAACTTACTGCTCCCAATAAGGCTGCAATTTCATTATCTGTAGAAATAGAAACTACTATATCTAAATCAGATTCTTTTATTTTTTTATTGAATAAAGGCAGGAATAATTCTCTTGCGTTGGCAATTTTACCGCCAATGATGATATGATCTGCTGCAAAATTCTTTATCCACGGAATAACAACTTCTGCTAAATCTTCTCCCATTGTTTCAAAAGCTTTTAAAGCCATTTGATCACCTTGCAAGGCTAAATTATAAAGTTCCAGACCATTGTTGAGATCAATATTCGTTAAAGATTTGTAATCTGCCAAAAGACCTCGCGCAGAAACATAATCTTCTGCAATACCTTCTTTGTAAGGCAGATTATAAATTTCACCGTCGGCAGGAACAGAACTGCCTGAGTTAATCGAAACACCTTTATCAATAAAACAAGCACCAAGTCCGGTTCCTAGAGTAACTGCCATAACTTTTTTAGAAAGGTTTTCCTGTTGTTTAAAAACTTCACCTTTTCCAAAACAAACGGCATCATTTTCAAAAAGAACAGGGAAATTTTCAGGAAAGTTTAGACTTTCTAAAAGCAGTTCCCGCACATTCAATCCGTAAAAATGTTCGTATTTAGATTGATCTTTAATCCAGCAGATCCCTTTTTCGTAATCAAAAGGCCCAGGCATACAAACGGCTATTCCAGTTATATTTTCAACTTTTGAGTTTTCAATTGCAGTATCGATCACTCTTTTCCAAATATCCATTACGTGATTTACAGGCAAATTAGAATCGAATGATTCTTTATATATCGAAGAATCAACAATTTTCATTTCTGTTTTATTGATAACTCCAGCTGTAATATGTGTCCCGCCTATATCTAGCCCAATGGCGTATGATGTATTCATTTTTCCTTATTTTGCTTAGTACTAGATATTTTTATCTTTTAAAATTTGAGGATAATGAATGCTGGTATGTACAATCATTTCTCCAAAAAGTGTATTTGCCCACGCAAACCATTTACGGGTAAATTTATTAACGTCGTCTTTATGGAAAGATTCGTGCATAAATCCTGTATCGGCATTGGTTTTAATTAAATTACTGATACAAGCTTTTATTTCTTTTTCGTCTACACTTGTAATGGCTCTTAAAACAATACTCATAGGCCAGATTGTATCGACTCCGGTGTGCGGACCGCCAATACCTTCTCCTGCTTTTCCTTTGTAGAAAAACGGATTGTTTTCTGAAAGCACTACTTTTCGTGTATTTAGATATAAAGGATCATTTGGAGCAATAGCACCTAAATAAGGTAATGATAATAAAGACGGCACATTAGCATCGTCCATCATGTGGAAACTGCCGTATCCGTTTACTTCAAAAGCAATAATTTTCCCGAATTTTGGATGATTGATTATTCCATGTTCATTAAGTCCTTTTTGAACTTCATCTCTTAATTTTGTGGCTTTTACAACTAGATCATTGTCTTTTAAAGCCGGTAAAGAGAAAATTTCGATTAAATAACCTAGTATTTCAATCGCAAACATATTACTCGGAATCAAATAACCAAACAAAGTAGAATCGTCGCTTGGTCTGAAAGTCGAAACAATTAATCCGCAAGGTTTTACAGGATAACCGTAACCGCCTAACGGAACTCCATCTGTTGCCCACGCTGTCTGACGCTGAAAACTATACGGTCCGCCTTTCCCGTCCATTCGCTGCTGCTCTTTAAAAGTCTGCAGAATTAAAAGCATCGCTTCTTTCCATTTGGCATCAAACAAACTGATATCTCCTGTTTCTTTCCAATATCCGTGTGCTAATCTAACTGGATAACACAAACTGTCAATTTCCCATTTTCTTTCATGAATTCCGGGCTGCATTTTAGTAAGGTCATTTTTCCATTCGCTTTCCTTCGTGAAATCTTTATAAAAAGCATTAGCATACGGATCCAGCAGAATACATTTCGCCTGACGATTGATTACTCCTTTTACCAGTTCTGCGAGTTTTGGATCTTCCTTTACAAACGGAATATACGGCCAAATCTGTGCTGTACTATCTCTAAGCCACATGGCATCAATATCTCCCGTAATTACATACGTGTCCGGTTTTCCGTCAATAATTTCAAAATCAACTGTTGTATCTAGCGTATTTGGGAAACAGTTTTCAAATATCCATGCTAATTCTGGATTGGCAATTTGTTTTTTAACACGTACAATAGCGGCTTCAATTGCCTTACTTGTAAATTTTCTTTCGGCAACAGGTGGTCTTTTAGAAACAAAATCTTTTAGCGGAAACTGAAAAGTATCTGAATTAAATCCAAAAGCTTCTGTTTGAATTGCTAATAAACCTGCTGAAAAAATACCTGCGTTTTTTATAAATTTTCTACGTGACTGCATATATATTTTTATTTTGAAGTTGAGTAAGAATATGGGTATGATTCTTTTGCTGTGCCTCTTTTTAAATTTGGAGAACTTGTCATATCAAAATTTAATTCTCCTCCTTTTAATACATCAAAATGATTGATATAATTTTTAGAATAAAGAGCATTATCCCATTTTAATTCGTTTACATATCTGCTGGTTTCTGAATTATCAGGCGCGCTGATAATAAGCTGTTTTCCGTTTTCTAACTGCAAAGTTGTTTTCTTAAACAAAGGTGCTCCCAAAACATATTCTTCTGTTCCCGGGCAAACCGGATAAAATCCCATTGCTGAAAATATATACCAGGCAGAAGTCTGTCCGTTATCTTCATCTCCGCAATAACCGTCTGGAGTTGGTTTATATAAGCGGTTCATTACTTCTCTTGACCAATATTGCGTTTTCCAAGGTTCGCCTGCATAATTGTATAAATAAATCATGTGCTGAATTGGCTGGTTTCCGTGAGCATATTGTCCCATATTCATAATCTGCATTTCGCGGATTTCATGAATAACAGAACCATAATAACTATCATCAAAAACCGGAGGAGTTGTAAAAACTGCATCTAATTTTGCTGTGAAATTTTTCTCTCCGCCCATTAAATCAATCAACCCCTGAATATCATGAAAAACACTCCAGCTGTAATGCCAGCTGTTTCCCTCGGTAAAAGCATCTCCCCATTTAAACGGATTAAAATTAGGTGAAAAACTGCCGTCTTTATTACGTCCGCTCATTAATCCGATAGAAGGATTGTAAAGGTTTTTATAATTCATCATTCGCTTTTCAAGCAGATTGATTTCTTTTTTGGGACGATCTAAAGCTTTGGCTAATTTCCAAATCGTAAAATCATCATAAGCATATTCCAGCGTTCTCGCTGCATTTTCGTTGATCTTCACATCATACGGAACATATCCTAAAGAATTGTAATACTGAACTCCTTTTCTGCCTACAGCATCTATTGGTCCTTCATTATTGGCTCCGTGAAGCAAAGCTTCGTACAAAGTATTGATATCGTAGCCGCGTAATCCTTTCATATAAGCATCAGAAACTACAGAGGCAGAATTATTTCCTACCATTACATTTCTAAAACCCGGACTTGACCATTCTGGCAGAAATCCGCCTTCTTTGTAATCGTTTATTAATCCTTCCTGCATTTCTTTATTTATAGAAGGATAAACCAGATTTAATAAAGGATATAAGGCACGGAAAGTATCCCAGAATCCGGTTCCTGCATACATATAACCCGGCAGAACTTTTCCATTATACGGACTGTAATGCACTATATCGCCGTCTTTATTGATTTCATATTGTTTTTGAGGAAAACAAACTGTGCGGTACAAACAAGAATAAAAGGTTTTTAACTGCTCTTCATTTGTATCTTCAACAGTAATTTTTCCTAAAACTTTGTTCCATTCATTTTTAGACTGAGCAACAGTTTCTTCGAATGAAGCTGTCCCCAATTCATTTTTTAAATTTAATTCTGCTTGTTCAAAACTGATAAAAGATGATGCAATTTTTACATTTACTTTTTCTCCTTTTTTAGTTTTAAAACTTACCACAGCGCCAGCATGAGTTGCAGTTAGTTCTAATTTGCCTTTTTCTAAAGTTTTATCATTAAAGGTTGAATTTACTGCAAACGGCTTATCAAAATAAAGCACAAAATAGTTTTTGAAATTATCCGGAACACCACCGCTGTTACGAGTTGTATAACCTATAATTTTATTTTCAGATGGTATAATTTTTATGTAAGATCCTTTATTAAAAGCATCCACTACAATTGACGAATTTTCATTTTCAGGAAATGTTATTTGAAAATGAGCCGCTCTTTCTGTTGTTGTAATTTCGGTTGTAACATCATAATCAGCCAGATAAACGCTGTAATAATAGGGTTTTGAAACTTCTGCTTTATGACTGAACCAGCTCGCACGTTCGTCTTCGGCGAAAGCCAATTTACCGGTAACGGGCATAATCGAAAACTGACCGTAATCGTTCATCCAGGGTGAAGGCTGATGCGTCTGCTTAAATCCTCTAATTTTTTCTGCGGTATAAGTATACGCCCATCCGTCGCCCATTTTTCCGGTTTGCGGCGTCCAGAAATTCATTCCCCAGGGCCTGCAGATTGCGGGATAGGTATTCCCGTTTGAAAGATTATGAAGGGATTGTGTTCCCATTAACGGGTTTACATATTCTACTGGTTCTTTAACTTGTGCATTTACAGAAATGCAATACTGTATTAATCCAAAAAAAATTAAACTCTTTATTTTCATAGTTTTTACTTTTTTATGCTATACGCTTTAAGCTTTAGGCTGTAAGCTTTAAAACTGAACTTTAATTTTATACCTATGAGGTTTTAAAAACCTTGCAGGAAACTGAATGGTCTTAGTTCTTAAATCTAAAATCTACACTCTAAAATCTAAAATCAATTAGGTCTGTCTTCTTTCTTAACTCCAAATGTCGTTGACGGTTTGCTTCCCATATATAATTTCAGCTCTCCGCCTTTTACTATCATTTCTTGCGTGATATATGATTTTGTGTAAGGCTTTCCGTTATATTCTGCTTTTTGAATGTACATATTTGAAACGCTGTTATTAACCGCATTTATCGTAAATGAAATATCTTTTTTATGATGAATTACAGCAGTATTTACCAGCGGACTTCCCAAAACATAAATTCCGTTTGCCGGATTTACCGAATAGAATCCCATAGAAGATAAAATATACCAAGCCGACATTTGCCCTAAATCTTCATTACCGCACAATCCGTCTGGTTTTGTTGAGTAGAATTTTTCGTCGATTTCTCGAATTAATTTTGCTGTTTTCCAAGGCTGCCCTGCATAAGCATACAAATACGGAATATGATGATTTGGCTCGTTTCCGTGTGCGTACTGACCAATTAAACCGCTGATATCTGGCGAAACATCCTCACCTTCTACTTTATCAGTCAGCAGGAAAAGTGAATCCAGTTTTGCGATAAATTTATCTTCGCTTCCAAATAAATCGATTAAACCATACGGATCCTGCGGCACCAGCCAAGTGTACTGCCACGCATTTCCTTCAACATAATCGTCTTTACGATGCGCTGATGAAAGCGGATTAAATGGCGTTCTCCAATTTCCATTTGTTAATTTACCACGCATAAAAGTGGTTTCTTTATCAAAATACAGTTTGTATAAATTGGCTCTTTTCGTGAAATAATTGTAATCGTCTGTTTTGTTTAAAGCTTTTGCCATCAAAGCAATACAGTAATCATCGATTGCATATTCTAAAGCGTTTCCAACAGATTCTAATAGTTTATCAGCAGGAATATATTCGAGTTTTTGAACGTAATCCATTCCCTCACGCGTCTGCATTGCCGTTTTTTTAATAGCTTCGTATGCTAAGCTGACATCATAATCACGATACCCTTTTAAATAAGCATCGACAATAACAGCTATAGAATGATTTCCGTTCATGGTATTGGTTTCGTTGCCCATTAAATGCCAAACCGGTAATCTGCCTTGCTGCTGATAAATCGCTAAAAACGATTTTACAATATCATTGATTTTTTCTGGCTGCGTAATCGTGTACAATGGATGCAGTCCGCGGTAAGTATCCCAAAGCGAAAAAGTAGTGTAATTGGTAAAATTGGCTTTTTCGTAGACTTTTTTATCTGTTCCAAGATAATCTCCGTTCGCATCATTAAAAATAGAAGGTGCAAACATGGTATGATACAATGAAGTATAGAAAACTTTCATTGTTTTTTCGTCTGCTTTTATCTGAACTTTATTCAATTCTTTGTTCCATTTTGAATCTGCCAGTTTAACTACAGTTTCAAAATCCCAATTCGGAATTTCTGCTTTTATATTGGCAGATGCATTTTCGGTACTTACTGGAGAAATCCCCACTTTTACCAGAATCTGTTTATTTTTTAAGGTTTTGAAATCTAAAACCGCTTTTATTTTTAAGCCTTCGCCTTCAGTTCCTTTTATCACCGTTGTGCTGTCATAAACCTTTAAATTTGTAATGGATTCAGAGAACTCCATTGCAAAATAAATGCGCTGATCTGCTGCCCATCCTGCCGAATAACGGTAACCTTCTATTTTGGTTTCGCTTACTTTTTTAATGAACGTTTTTACGGGTCTGTCCCAACCAATTCCGTCGGCAAGATCAATTAAAATGTGTGAATCGTTTGTGTTTTCAAAAGTATATTTATGAAAACCGACTCTTTCGCTGGCTGTTAATTCGGCTTTAACTTTATATTTATCTAATAAAACACTGTAATATCCTGGTTTTACGACTTCGTTTTTATGAGAGAAATACGAACCATAACCGTTTACCATATCTTCTTTTGTTCCTTTGGTCAAACCGACTTTTCCGCTCACAGGAAGCACCAAAATATCATTTAAATCTCCAATTCCGGTTCCGCTTAAATGTGTGTGTGTGAAGCCCAAAATGGTATTACTGGCATAATTATACCCGCTGCACCAGTCCCAGCCTTCAAAAATATTTACAGGTCCCAACTGTACAGCTCCAAAAGAAACATTTGCTCCCACAAATACGTGTCCATGTCCAGCCGAACCAATAAACGGATCGACATATTTCGTATAATTGATATCTGCTTGTTTTGCCTTTTTTTGCTGTGAAACTGCTGGATTGACAAAAAGTAAACTTAAAGCCAGGAAACCACTAAATACTATTCTCATATATTTTTTATTTTTGATTGCGCATTGTTTAGCCCGCTGATGAAACGGATTAAACTGATTGACGCTGACGTTTTTTAATTTCTACAGATAGACTAAACTGTTTTAAAAAAAACATTGCCCCTTTGTCTCTTTGAACCTTTGTAACTTTATTTATACTTTTCCAAAACCTCAAACAAAGAATAAATCTTAATCTCTGGCTTCGTTATTTTCCCTTCAAACGAAATTGTTTTTTCTTCTCCTGCTTTTAGATCAAAATAATTATCGCTCCATTTTCCATTATATCCTTTCATAGAGATGTAAACGTATTTTGCCATTTTCAGAGCTTTTATAATTATGTTATTTCCTTTTATTTCCCAGTTGATTTTTGGATCTTCTAAAGATAAATCTCTTGGGCGTATAAAATCAGTTTCTGGTTTTACATCGTCTCTGTACGCTTCTCTTATGGCATACCACGAAGCTCGTGGTTCGCGGTTATAATAATCTGTAATACTCCAGCTTGCTGTTGGCCAGCAGTCGTTTAACTGCCAGATTAAAGTTCCCATATTGTACGGTTCTTTAGAACGATGTGTGCCTGCGATATTTTTAACAACATAGTATTGAAGACATTGCGTTAAATAGGTATAATCTTCTAAACTTATGTTTTTTATTTTAGCCGAATCGATAAAATACCTGTTTAAATAGGAATCCAGCTTTTCAAATCCTTTTCCAGATTTTTGATGCGCCAATACTATATCCGAATATAAATATCGGTCTTCAGGCAGAGTAAATACTTCTACAGACGAATAATTTGGCATCGACAGCATTCCGTATTCGCTCACAAATCGTCCCGTTTTTTTCTGTACGGCTTCAATATCTTCCAATCCCCACCAGATTCCCCAATAATGGCTGTCTCCTTCGGTTACGCTTTTTGGTTTTGACCAATGGTATAATGGTGAAGAGCTTAAATACGGACGTTTACCATCGACTTCTTTTACCCATTTCGGAATACTGTCATGAAATAAACGTGTGTAATCTTTCCACAAACGAATGGAATCCTGCTTTGAAATTTTGAAATTTTTCATCCAGCCCCAGTTTTTAAAAGCTTCATCAGATTCGTTGTTGCCGCACCATAAAACAATACTTGGATGATGACGCAGTCTTTTTACCTGATATTGAACTTCTTTTTTTACATTTTCAAAAAAAGCATCGTCTCCGGGAACCATAGTACCTGCAAACATAAAATCCTGCCAGACATTTATACCGTATTTATCACATAAATCGTAGAAATAATCGTCTTCATAAATACCGCCGCCCCAAACGCGAAGCATATTCATATTGGCCTCTTTGGCAGATAAAACTATTTTTTCATATTCTTTTTTAGATACTCTTGAAAGAAAAGCATCAGATGGAATATAATTAGCTCCTTTCATATAAACCGGGTTTCCGTCAATTTTAAAATAAAACGAACTGCCAAGACTGTCTTTGTCTTGTATTAATTCGATTTTTCGAGTTAATACATACGGTTTCTCAGGTTCTTTTTCATCATAAGCTTCAAATCTTGGTGTTTTCCATATGCCGCAGGTTGTGAATTTTGGTCCCCAATCCCAGCCAAAATGGTATTGGGCTTTGCGTACATAAGTACGCGGATTGTCTGGAATTACAAATGGGTAATCTTTTTTTGCCAATGAATCTACCACATTTTGTGCCGATTGAAATACGATTCGTAAATCATTATTTCCTGATTTCAAGACTTTTTTTACATCAACCCGCCATTGACGGAACATATTATCGGCTTTTAAAACCAGCTGATTGTTTACATAAACAGCTGCGTAAGTATCTAATCCGTCAAAAACTAATTCTGTATTTTTCTTTTTCAGCATATTTGCCGTAACCTGAAAAGCAGTTTTGTATTCCCAGTTTTTACGTTCGATCCACTGCAGTTTTTTTTCGTTATCTCTGTAAAATGGGTCTGGTATTAATTTGCTGTTTAGCAAATCGGTATGGATTTCTCCCGGAACGCTGGCCGTATACCATTTTTGTGTTTTTTCTTCACGATATGTCCAATTACTTTTTAATTCAATTTTTTGTGCAAAGGCAATTGATGTAAAACCTGCCAGACAAAGGGACATTATACAATGAAGTTTATTTTGATAATTCATTTTACTGAGTAATATATTAATACCTTCTAAAATTAGTAAAAAGGTAAGTAATTCGGACTATTGGCAGTTTCGAGAAGGAAAAGGATGTACTAAATCATTCCTTCTCTTTAGAATTTATTTTTCGTTATTAACTCAAAATACAACTAGAAATATCTTCTTTACCACTGCCTTAGGTTTTATTTTGGTTTTGATATGGATCATTTTAAATTGAAATAAACTTTAAATACAGCATTTTGATTTTTTTTTAAATGCAGAAAATAAATCCATCTTTTTCAGCAGAAACTGTATGGGTTTTGTGCGAAAAAAAGGTATTTGAAACTGCAAAATAAGGGTTCAAATGCTTTTTAAGTTCATTTAATTAAATGATTTAAAAATAAGCCGGGCATGCTCAGTACCCGACTTATCTTAACTAACCAACCAAATTTAAAAATTATTTATCCCACCAGATTCTTGTGGTCATTAAATCTAAACCTTGACGTTGAATTGCTTCTTTATAATTAGCCTCATTTGTGATAAGTTCTGACTGATCATAAATTAACCTTCTTGGAATTGTTCCTTTTGTATCTCCCGTTGGATCATTAACAGGAACTAATACAGGATAACCTGTTCTTCTGTATTCTGAGAAAGCTTCAAAACCATTGAATAACAATACGATCCATTTTTGAGTAATAATCTGCTCGATTTTCTCTGCTTCTGTTCCTGCAGATTTAAATGGATAAGTTGTGATATAGGTGTTATATTCTGCAGGTGTAACAGCTGGTACTTTATCTCCAAAAATGGTTAAAATATTCATTGCCGCTCTTACTCCATTTTCATAATAAGTCTGAGCCGATCCGCCCACACTCCATCCTTTTACTGAAGCTTCTGCCAATAAAAACTGAACTTCTGCATAAGACATGATTAAAGTTGGTGCATCATAACGCAATACTGTAGAAGTATTTGGGTCTGAGAAAAGTTTTTTATCTCCTCCCGGAAATTCTTTTGCATCATTTGCCAAACCTTGCTGACTTGCCGGATTGTTATCTCCTGTTGCCTCAAGTTTTGCATAAATTCTTAAACGAGGATCGTTTGTGTTTTTCAATAAATCGATAAATGTTTTACTGAATTTAATATTAGATTCTCCTCCATTTAAATCATTTCTTACCCATGAAGATGTAATTGGATTGGTTTTAACTCCCGGAGGCCCTGCATCATGCTGTAAAACAAGACTGTCATCATTTGATGTAAAAACACCTTTTGAATATGCTTTTTCTACAAATTCTTTTGCTTTTGCAGGATTAACTTTAGACAAACGCATTGCTACACGCAGCATTAAAGAGTTTGCCAGTTTTTTCCATCTTGCAACATCACTTTGGTAATACAAATCGGCATTGCCAACAAATGGTTTTGTTGCATCAAGAGCTGTTCCTGCTTCGTCCAATTCTTTTAAAAGATCATTGTAGATCGCTTCCTGTGTATCATACTTAGGAGAAAACACGTTTCCGTTGTATCCTTTTCCAGCTTCAAAATAAGGAACTTCACCATAAGTATCTGTCAATTTTTGAAACAAGAAAACTTTCATGATTCTTAATGCCTGAATCATATTGGTATTTTCCGGCGTATTATCAACTACAGATAATAACTGGAAAATTTGATTTAATCCTTTACCATACGTTTCTCCAAAAAGAGCTGCTGAATATTCCGAAGAATACGTGTATTTTGAACCTGGCCCTCCAAGTGAAGAAAATTGCTGCACGATTTGCGCTGCATATAAATTGTTTCCTCTGGTGTTAGAAAAATCCTGCCCGTCAACATAAATCTCAGCAAGCGTAAACATTGATTTTACAGCCGGATCTGTCAAAGCATTTGGATTTTTATTCATTTCTTCGAATCCTTTATCGCAAGAAGCTAATGTCATGGCACTAACAATTGCGATACAAAATATTTTTATATATCTATTTTTCATCTTTCTTAAGTATTAGAATTTGACATTAAGTGCAAAACCATAATTTCTTGTCAACGGCATTGATGCTCTCTCCATACCCTGAGCATTACTATTTGAATAGTTTGACTCTGGATCAATATTTGGAACTTTGTCATAAATAGTCCATAAATTATGAGCTGAGAATGATAAACTTACAGACTGAAATGGTGTTTTTTGCAAATATGTTTTTGGGAAGTTGTAAGCAAATGAAATTGCTCTAAGCTTAACAAAATCAGCATCGTAAACAAAGTTTGATGTAACATCGCTGTAACTTCTCCAATAATCGTATGCCGAAACTGTTGTGTTAACCGGGTTTCCGTTAACATCTTTTCCGCTTACAGCTACTCCGCCCTCACGGCCCGGAAGTGTAATTTCAGATAATCCGTAACGTGTTCCTAACTGATTTGTAGCTGAGTAGATTTCTCCGCCAAATTTAGCATCAACAAAAACAGAAAGTGTGAAATTTTTATATGAAAAATCATTTGAAAGTCCCATTGATGTTGGCGCAACACCTTGACCAGCAATAATTAAATTTCCTCTCAAGAATTTTCCGTTTGTATCAAGAACAATATTTCCCTGAGCATCTCTTAAATAATCATAAGCTTTAATAACACCAAAAGGCTGTCCTTTTTCTAAAACTACAGAAGCTCTTCCGTCTCTGTTTCCTTCTAATGATTTAGTTGTGATTTTATCTGAAAGATTCAAAACTTCACTATGGTTGTAAGCAAAATTGTAACCTACGCTCCATGCAAAACTTGGTGTTTTAACCGCTTTTACATTAATAGCAAACTCCACCCCTTTGTTCAGGATTTCTCCCACGTTGATTTTTGTAGTTCTGTAGCCAGAAGCCTGAGAAACATCAGCATCAGTAATATCATTCGTAGTTTTTTTGCTGTAAAAAGTCAAATCTGTACTTACTCTGTTATTGAAGAATGTATTCTCAAAACCAAATTCAATTGTGCTTACATTATAAGGTTTCAAAGTTCTGTTTGGAATTGTTTCTCCATTTACACCCAAAATTGGCTGTCCTAAAGAATCCGTCTGTCCGTCTGGCGTAATATAAGTCAATGCTAAAGCATAAGCTTCTGGAAGTGCACCTCCAACGTTACCCCAGCCTGCTCTAATCTTACCATAAGAAATCCACTCAGGAAGACCTATAACTTCAGAATAAATAAAACTTGAACTTACAGAAGGATAAAAAGTACTGTTATTTGATGGATCTAAAGTTGAAAACCAATCTTCACGTCCTGTTAAACTTAAATATAAGAAATCTTTGTATCCAATATCTGCAGAATAGAAAAGAGAGTTTACTTCACTTTCTGAAAACAATTTCTCGGTTTTATCAGGCTGTGTGTTTCCGTAGAAATATTTAAATGGAACAATAAAGTTGTTTCCTTTCATTTTAATGCCGCTGTATCGGTTATGCTGACGGTTTGCACCAACAAAAGCATCTAACGAAATATTTTTAGCAATATCTCCTCTGTAACCTAAGAAACCAGAAGCATTTACTTCAGAACGAGTTTCTATTCTGTTTTCAATTGATCCTCCTGGACTGTAATTTATTCCGGTAGGTTCAATTTCTGTATATTCATAATTGATATCATCAATACCAATAACAGCTTTAGCATAAATTTTATCTGTAATGTTATAATTTACTTTTGCAGAACCAATAAAACGCTTTCTTAAATCATCATTTAAAGGAGATTTTGTAGCAAAGTAAGGATTTGTATGATATACGTTTGCTCCTAAATAATCTTCTTCTCCTCCATTTGCATCATAAGGATTACTTAACCATCTAATATCTGTTCCCGGAGTCATAAAAGTAGTTGGGAAAGATGGGTTTCTTGGCGAATCATTTAAGTATGGACGGTTATGACTTTTCTCAGAGATGTATTGAGCATTTGTCTCAATGCTGATTTTTTTATTTGGAGCTGAGTTTAAACTCAAAGCTACGTTGTTTCTTCCAAAAGTAGTTTCCGGCATGATCGATTCGTCTTTAGTGTTTCCAAAAGACAATCTGAAATTTGTTGTTTCATTTCCGCCAGAAATTGCCAAAGTATTACTGAAAGAATATCCAGTTCTGTAGAAATTTTCAACATTATCTTTTCCATAAGCCTGATACGGTCTTGTAGCACCGTCTAGAGATAATGAAGGCGTTCCATCATATTTATCTCCCCAGGCAAAATAGTAAGAATCTCTAAGTTCTTGTAAATTAGTGAATCTGGTTGGCACACCGCTCGCATTTGGAGCTCCAGCACCGTATTGATCCTGCCATTTTAAAAGACTTACTGGTGTATTAAAAGTAGAATTTGTGCTGAAATCTACTCCTATTCCCGTTCCGTTTTTACCTTTTTTAGTTGTAATTAAGATAACACCGTTTGATCCTCTATACCCGTAAAGAGCAGAAGCGGCGCTACCTTTTAAAACAGACATCGAAGCAATATCATCTGGATTGAAAGAAGACATACCATCTCCTTTATCAGCTCCACCCCACATTCCTGCATTTCCCTGCTGTGTGTTGTCAATTGGAATTCCGTCTACAACATACAAAGGCTGGTTAAGTCCTGATGCCGAAGTAGCTCCACGAATTACAACTCGGCTTGAACCAGATGGTCCCGTAACCGGCGCCGAAACGTTTACCCCGGCAATTTTGCCCTGAAGTGCGTTTCCTAAGTTAATTTCTTTATTTTTTGTCAGGTCTTCGCCCTTAAGCTCTCCAACTGCGTAACCTAAACTTTTCTTTTGTTTTTTAACCCCAAATGAAGTTACAACAACATCTTTTAATTCCTGTGTAGTTTCAACTAATGTCACAGCAACTCTAATCTCTTTTTCCTGAAGTACTACCAGTTTTGACTGAAAACCTATAGAAGATACATTAAGGGTAACTTTTCCTTCAGGAACATTCATTTTAAATCGCCCTTCGGCGTCTGTAATAGCACTAAATGGTTTTCCTTGAACCTCGACTGATGCAGCAACAATTCCCTTGTTCTCTGCATCTGTAACTATGCCGGTTATTAATCGATTTTGCGCAGCAGCACTTAAACTGCTCAGCAATATCACTCCTAACACTGCTAATATTCGTTTCATAAGCATTTTTTTTGGTTATTGGTTTTGATTTCGTTTTGTGTTTGTTTGTGTTTGTGTTTGCTTTAAATAATTAATAAAAATTTGAACTCTGTTTTCAATATTACAGCACAATCAGTATTTTAATATTGCGGCTGTTTTGGTTTTTAATAAATATCTCACCTTAATTATCGAACTGTAAACAGCAGTAAATCAAGGAAAATATTTACTAAATCGTTTTAGTGAAATGATTAAAAAAAAGTCTCCACTTTTTTCATTTCTAATTTTAAATCTGCTATTCGGTTGGTTAAACGGATTCTCTTATTATCAAAGTTCCTTTTTTGAGAACTTTTTCTATTTTAAAATCTTCAAAATTTGTCATCTGGCTCATCAATAACTGGATTGATTCTACAGCAATGTCTTCTATTGGCTGGGCAATAACCGAAATTGTCGGTGTATGCAATTTAAAACTGTCATGGTCATCAAAGCTGATAACCGAAATATCATTGGGAATTTTATAATTTAAAGTTCTAAAAGCCTGAAGTCCCGCAAGTCCCATATAGTTTGCACAAAACAGAACTGCATCTATTTCTTTGTTTTGATTAAAGAAATTGATAATTTCTTCAATTCTGGTTTTCTCACTCGAATGATAATCTAAAAGCAGCGTATATTTTTCATTATAAATTCCTTCCTCCTTAAGCGCTTCTACATATCCTTTTTCACGTAACTTCATCTGAATCATTCCAGACTTATTATTTACGACAGCTATGTTTTTGCGTCCTTTGCTGATTAAAAATTTAACAGCCGAATAAGATCCTTCATAATTATCCATTACAACATGACTTACTTTTTGGTTTGCAAAATACCTGTCGATTAACACAACCGGTTTTTGCAATTTTAAAAGCTGGCTTATTGTTTTTTCTAAATTTCGGGTTGGGGTAATAATAAAACCTTCAACATTTGCCTGCAAAAGACTCTGCACTAATTCTTCAGAACGATCATTATCATCTCCTGTACTGCAATAAAAAACCCTGTAGTTAATATTTTTGGCTTCATCTTCGATTACTCTTGCCAAATCAGCAAAAAACTGATTTGAAATATCTTCTACAATAAGCCCAATTGATCTTGTTTTTCCAGTCCGTAAACTGCTTGCAATCATACTTGGCTTGTATTGAAGTTTTTGCGCAACATCCTGAACTTTTTTAATAACAGCAGGACTAATAGCCATTTTTTCTCCTTTACCATTGATAACAAAAGATACGGTAGAAATAGAAACTTCTGCTTGTTTAGCAATATCTCTAATTGTAATCTTTTTCATCTGGTAAATAATTTATTATTGGATATTTTAGTACATCGCAAATATATGCAAACGAAACTTACAAAAACGTTTTAGTAAAATTTATTTTCAATAAATCGTTTTTTTATTGCCAAAATAAAATAGAATAATCAGTAAATACAGGTTTTTGATCAGTTATTGTCATTTTGACTTTTAATATTGATTTTATGATTTTCATACAGATTTGATAGGTTTTTGATGTGTTTCTTATCTATTTTTAATGTAGGATATTTCAAAAAAAGTCTCAAAATTTCATTTTTTTTAAAGGCATTATTTTACAGAATAAGTAAAAACTGATAAAATATATAAATGCAAAAAAGGCCAAAAGAATAATAATTACTCTTTTGGCCTTTTTTTAAAAATCTAAATTCTAAAATCTAAATTCTAAAATCTAAATTCTAAATTCTAAAATCTAAATTCTAAGATTCTAAATAACTCCCATTTTCTGCATCAGGAAGGTAGCGCTTCTATTCTGGCAGATGCCGCTGCGAAGTTTATAATCAAAATGCAGTTCGTTATTTTGAATTTCTACTTCAAAACATTGATTGGTTAAAATATCCGGATATTCGTTTGTGGTCAAACAGACTTCTATATCATGCGTTGCAATAGCTCCAATCGCATTTTTAGCAATTACTTTTTTGACTACTTCAATAGTGCCGTTACGTTTATCATCAGAGTTTGTTCCTCTTAAAATTTCATCTAATAAAACAAAAGCAGGGCCTTCTTCAAGAGCATCCATAATTTGTTTTAAACGTTTAATTTCTGCAAAGAAATATGACTCACTATCTGCTAAAGAATCAGATAATCGCATTGAAACTAAAACTGGAAGTGGATGTATGTTAGCTTTTGAAGCACAAACAACTGAACCAATTCCGCCTAAAACCATATTTATACCTAAGCTTCTCAAAAAAGTACTTTTTCCAGACATATTCGATCCGGTTAAAATCATAAATGACTGAGGATAAAAATAGGTGTCATTGCCTACTCTGGTCGTCGGATTTAATAAAGGATGACTTAAGTTTTCAAACCCAATTTTATATTGTGAATTGATTTCAGGAAAAACAAAATCAGGGTTATTATACGATAGATTTGCTAAACTATTTAAAGCTTCAAATTCGCCAATTATATTAATCCATTTTTCAAGTTCATGTGCGTAATTGTCTTTCCATTTTAAAAGAGCCTTTAAAACGTGCAGGTTAAACAAAAAAGATCCGTTAAACAAAGTCGCAGTAACAAAATTGTTGATAGTCTCCATTCTTGAAAATAATTCTGACAGCTGTTTTAAATGAGAACTAGCAGAAGCATTTTTAGAAACCAGTTGTTTTTGCAGTTCAATCAGCTTTTTAGATTCAAATTTTTCAAGTTCAATTTTCTTAACCAATAAACTATATTGTTTTATGGTTTTGTCGATATTATCTGCTTTGGCAATTTCAGATTGAATTCGCTTTAGTGATCTTCCCAAAACGATTAAATTGAAAATAAAAATATAAGTTACATAGGAAAGAATAATTGCTTTTGAAGTGATAAAATAAGCAATTACAAAACCAAAAAATAGAGTTGGAAGAATAATTGACAGTGCAATTAAAACTTTAGATAAAGAATTATTTTTAAATGAAATCCAATGAATTAATGAGTCATACGAATTCTTACTGTCAGTACTGACAATTGCAAGAGCTTCAAAATCCTGACGCCAGTCTATTTTAGCTTTTAGTTCGTTTATGGCTTCCTGATTTTCAAGAATTGTTTCATTAGAAAATAGATTTAATAATTTATTCGCTAATGTTTTTTTACCAATAAAAGTGGCTGTTCTGTTTAAATTTTGGAATAAGGAATGCTCTCCAAAAATATCTAAATCGTAAGCATAAGGATGATGAAAATCATTAAATTCAATTCCGTTTTCAAAAGGGAGTTTTTCTCTTTTTAAATATGCTATTTCGTCTTCATTAATTTTTAAAACAGCTTTTGTCAATTCTTTCTGGAAAGAAAGTTTTGAATGGATTCTCATTAAAAAAAGAAAACCAACAAAAAATAAAAAAGCAAATAAGACATATAAAGCTTCATTGGTTTTGATGTAGTAAAACAACATAAACAAACAAAAAAATATGCTTAAAAGTCTTAAAAGACTTATGCTGTTGTATCTTTTGTTGATTTGAGTAAATATTTTTGAATACTGTCTGACCTTGCTTAAATATACTTCCATTTTTAAAATTTAATGAAATACAAATATAGGTTTTACACTTTCAAAAAAGCTATTCATTTACAGCAGAATTTAATTCTCATGCATTATCAATACTGGAATAGAAACCTCTTTTGTGATTTTTTGGCTAAAACTAGAATCAAAAATTCCTTCAAAGAAAGATCTTTTGTGCGTGATTGTAGTCAGGATATCAATATCCTTGTAAAGAATAAAATCAAGAATGGTTTCTTTAACTTCATCACTTGGCAGAACCAGGAATTCTACGTTATCATTTGCAAACTCTCTTTCCCACTCTTTAATTGTTGCATCAGAAACATCTGTGCTTGAAGTTTTAACATACAAACTTTTGACTTTTGCGTCTGTTTTTTTAGCAATTTTCAGCACTTTTTTAAGTTCAGCTTTGTCTTTTTCACGATATCTTGTTGTAAAACCAATGGTTTTGATTTTCTTGAATTTAGCATCTACCGGAACGCACAAAACGGGAACTTTCACTTCTGAAATAACCGAATTTGTATTAGATCCTGTAAAAAACTTCGTCCAGTCTGAAACACCAGTTGTACCCATAATAACAAAGTCAATCTGATCTTCTTCTACTGCATTTCTTAAGTTATAAATTAAGTCGCCGTCCATTAAACGGTGCTTTATTACAATATCATCCAATTTACGTTCTGCTGCAATAGCGCGCAGTTTTGGAATTTCGTCTTTAAACATTTCAAATTTTGCCAATTCTATAGAACTGTATATCGACGCATAATTTTCTGGAAAAAACTGGCTGTCATAAACCGGAATCTCAAATGTGTGTAATAAAACAAGTTCGGCTTTGACAATTTTTGCAAATTCTAAAGCATGTACAAACGCATTTGTTGCTGCTTCAGAGAAATCTGTGGGGAATAATATCTTTTTCATTTTGTTGAGATTTTAGGTTTGTTACTCAAATTTAATCATTCTAAAAACAAATTGAACTGATAATTATCAGGAATTTAACACTTAATTTTTTCTTAATAAAACACTATTTTGTGTAGAGAATCTGATCAAACTGCCGGTTATTAAGACTTTACAATTTTCTGCTTTTTTCATACCTTTGCAGCATGATAAATCAAGATTCTATAGTTGCATTAGCTACTCCATCAGGAGCCGGAGCTATTGCTGTTATTCGTATTTCGGGCGCTGAAGCTGTTTCAATAGGAAATTCTGTTTTTAAATCTATCAAAAACAAAGACTTAACGAAACAAAAAACGCATACTTTGCATTTGGGCCATATTGTTGACAACGGAAAAACACTTGATGAAGTTTTGGTTTCTGTTTTTAAAGGCCCTAATTCGTATACTGGAGAAGATACAATAGAAATTTCATGCCACGGATCTACATATATTCAGCAGCAGATTATTCAATTATTATTGAGAAAAGGCTGCAGAATGGCCGATGCCGGTGAATTTACTTTAAGAGCTTTCTTAAATGGGAAGTTAGATTTATCTCAGGCAGAAGCTGTTGCAGATTTAATTTCATCTGATAATGAAGCTTCACACCACATTGCCATGCAGCAAATGCGAGGTGGTTTCAGCAATGAAATTGCCAAATTGCGAGAAGAGCTTTTAAATTTTGCTTCTTTGATTGAACTTGAATTGGACTTTGCAGAGGAAGATGTGGAATTTGCCGACAGAACTCAGTTTCATGAATTATTAAACAGAATTGAATTTGTTTTAAAACGTCTAATAGATTCATTTGCAGTTGGAAATGTTATTAAAAACGGAATCCCGGTTGCCATTGTTGGTGAGCCGAATGTTGGTAAATCGACTTTATTAAATGCTTTATTAAATGAAGAGCGAGCGATTGTTTCTGACATTGCCGGAACAACGCGCGATACAATTGAAGATGAGCTGGTTATTGGAGGTATTGGTTTTAGATTTATTGATACAGCCGGAATACGCGAAACGAAAGATGTTGTAGAAAGTATTGGAATCAAGAAAACTTTCGAAAAAATAGATCAGGCACAAGTTGTTATTTATTTGTTTGATGGTTTAAAATTTAAAGCATCGAGTTCTGAATTTGTTTCGGAAATTGAACAAATTAAAAACAAATATCCTTTAAAACCGCTTCTTATAGTGGTCAATAAAAAGGATATTTTATCTGAAGATGAAGTTTTAAATATTACACAAAAGCTCGAAAACTTAAACGCGAAACTTCTATTAATTTCGGCAAAACAAAAAATTGGAGTTGAAGAATTAAAGAACGAATTATTATCATTTGTTAATACTGGAGCATTACGAAATAATGAAACAATTGTTACAAATACAAGACATTATGACTCTTTACTGAAAGCTTTAGATGAAATACAAAAAGTAAAATTTGGTCTTGAAACCAATCTTTCAAGTGACTTAATTGCACTTGATATTAAAGAAGCCTTATATCAATTCGGACTTATCACAGGTCAGGTTTCCAACGACGAATTACTAGGGAATATCTTTGCAAATTTCTGTATTGGCAAGTAAAGGGACAAAATATCACAAAATAAAAACAAATAATCGAGTTAAGGTATTGATAAACAATGTTTTAACTCGATTTTTATATTCGTTTTCTTTTGGATATTAGTTGATGTTTTGATTAAATTTGTACCTCATTTGTACCTCATTTGTACCTCGTTTTTGCGAGGTACAAAAAAAAATTTTTTTTGGACAAATGATGGCACGTAGAGACACACATAGACACAGTGGGACACTTAAAGTCCAATTTCTATGAGTTCAAAAATCGAGATTACCAGAATCTGCGAATTCTGTAAAAATGAGTTTACAGCACGCACAACAAAAACACTTTACTGTTCGCTTAAATGCAGCTCCAGGGCCTATAAAGCAAGGGTTCGGCAGGCAAAAATTGACAAAAGCGAAAATCAGACAAAACAGGTGAAAAATGTCAATTTAGAAGCAATTAAAGCCAAAGATTATATCGATGTTAATTTGGCCAGTAATTTGCTCGGCATCAGCAAAAGGACCATATACCGGCTCATTGCGCGGGGTGAACTTGATATCGCAAAGTTCGGAAGAAGAACTATTATCCGAAGATGTGACCTGGACAGCTTCTTTTCAACTCCTTTAGATCAGGCACTGCTGCGGCCTGTTCAGGAATTTCCGGGAATAGAGAATTGTTACAACATAATGCAGATACAGCAGAAGTTTAAAATTTCAGCAGGCGCACTTTATACGCTGATCCAGAGACACGGACTGGCTAAATATTCCATCGGAAAATTTAATTACGTGGCTAAAAGAGATATCGATATTATATTTAATGCAGGAGATTATGAAAAAGACTAATGTAACATTGAGAAAAAAGAAGATCGCAAATGGGAAATTATCACTTTATCTGGATTTTTATCCGCCGATCCAAAATGCAGAGACTAATGAGCTGACCAGACGTGAATTTCTTAAACTGTATCTGTTCGATAAACCTAAAGATCAGCTTGAGAAGATTGCAAACACAGAGAGCCTTCAAACTGCCCAGCTCATTCAGATCCGCAGGCAGAATGAACTGCGCAAGGACGACGTATATAATGAGTTTGAGAAAGAGCAATTGGAAATTCAAAGAATCAGCAGAGGCTCATTTTTGGAGTATTTCAAAAAGATAAGAGATAAAAAAGTGGGAAAAAACCGTCTGATATGGGATACGGCCATTGTACATTTTGAAGCTTTTTTAAAGGGAAATGACTTAACCTTTAAAGAAGTGACAGTGACCCTTATAGAAGATTATAAAGAATACTTATTAAAAGCGAAAAACCGAAAAAATAACAGCAGCACCATCGCAAGAAACACTGCCCTTTCTTATCATAATAAACTAAAAACCACTCTCAAAAATGCCTACAAAGAACAAAAACTAAGAACTGATATTAATGCAGGGATTGATTCTATAAAAGAGCAGGAATCCCAGCGTAATTTTTTAACTTTAAAAGAAGCCAAGAAATTATTCAGTACCCCATGTCCAAAAAGAATAGTGCACCAGATTTCAAAATTTTCGGTATTGACAGGCCTTCGGTATTCCGATATTGCTAAACTCACCTGGGAAGAGATTATGTTTATAGAAGACGACGGTTATTACATACGATTCAAGCAAAAGAAGACAGAAGGCCTTCAGACCATTCCAATATCAAATGAAGCTTATGAAATACTTGCAGAAAAGGCGCAGCCGGTAAAAACCGGGAAAGTTTTTTTCGATTTAAAAAAGTGGGATGTAGACAGGGCCCTGCCGGTATGGATTGCCAGGGCAGGTATTGTCAAACACATCACTTTTCATTGTTTCAGGCATACATATGCTACTCTTCAGATTGCTTCAGGCACGGATATTTTTACAGTCTCCAAAATGATGGGTCACAAAAGCATCAAAACGACACAGATTTACACTAAAATCATTGATGAGAAAAAACGGGAAGCAAGCCAGAGAATAACTTTGAAATAATAAGGGACTGCCCAGACAAAAGCACTTCAAAAAAACGGCCGCTTTTTAAAATACCAAATTTGAAAAAATTAAAATTGTAAGATGCAATAAGTTACTGTAAAATTTTTTAATGAAGAAATAAGGATTTGGATTTATTACACCAAATAATGGCGGGAACCAAGTTTTTGTTCATGTTTCAGATCTATGAAGTGCTCTAATGAGAATATGATAAAGTTCATTTTTATATCTTTGGTACCTGAAGAAATAATTGAAATGATAAATGAAGCAAAAAGTTAAAACTTAGCCTTACTTATATTGTAAGGCTTTTTTATTTCATAATATCTTGAAAAAATTAAAACTAACGACAAATTAAAAATGAGTTTATATTGTCCTTAAATTTGAAAGAAAAACATGGCGGTAAAAGAAGTTAAAATAGGGCAAAGAAAATTTTTGGTAGGTTATGCTAAAGATGAAAAAGAGATGGAATCTATAATTGAAAATCAGGGTCAGGTAATAATGATTTCTTATGATCATGAAGAGAACGAATTCTTATCAGATAAACAAATACAAAAAATTATTGACGATAATCAAGATGAAATTTTTCTAAAATTAGAGGAAATACTTAACTCAAACTGTTACGAAAATGCTGATTTTACAACAATAACATATTCTTGGGAAATAGGAACAACAAGTCATTGGCATATTGGCAATTGTGTAACAAAATCTTATATAGTTAACTACAACAATTATATGTCCGCAAAAAACTTTAAACAGAGAATTTCTGGTGTAAAAAGGGTATAATTACCAAAATAAAATAAAAAGCCCGCATTGACAATGCGGGCTTTTTATTTTAAAACAAGTATGTGTGATGCGGCACGGTGCAAATAATGAACAATGATGTTTTGAAAAACCGAAACAGTTCTCTTCTGCTTTTCCTATTGCTCCAATAGTGCCGCTGCAGTTATATTTGAAATCTGCAAAGGTGTACTATCTTTCAATTTGCAGATATTTGACCTTGATTGCACCGTTTATTGGGTTTTGGAATTTATCCATCCCTGCTATCTAAGACATACCCTTTCATGGTAGTCGGCACAGCATCTTGGCAGCCAATTTTTAAGCCTTTCTTTTTTTAGCGCTTTTCTATGCTTCAAACTTAAAAAATCACCTTCCTGGTTACTATATTTTCATTTTCTAAGGTAGTTTTGACCAGTAGAATCTGCGGACCGGTAAGAATGTTTGCTATTTCAAGTTCGGAAGATCCAAGATGCGGACTGCTGTAGAGTAATTTTCCGGTAATATCAAAAACAGAAACTTTCTTTAAAGCTGCAGGAAATGATTTTACACTGATGACCTGATTTTTTGAAGCCACGCTGAGATGCTGCAGCTGCTTTTCCATTTCATTTATTCCTAATTTTTTATCTGCTATATAGCGGATTACAAAACGATCAGTAAACGTGCCGGAGAGAGTTGAAAAAGTATAACTGCCCGATTTTAAATTATGCATAGTACCGGTTTCTTTGTCTTCTAAGTAAATATTCAGCACATCTAAATCGCCATCGGTATGATCAATGGAAATGGTCAGCTTTCCAGTAATTTCCGACCTGTATCCCACAGGAATGGTATCGGAGACATCAAACGGCACGGCACGCCCCTGAATCACCAGCTTATTGGATTCGATAATGCTGAAAAAATCAGCATACTTATTGGCGTCCATGGTCGGAGCATCATAATTGTGATCGTAGCCATTGGTAGCCCCTGTCACATAAGCAATTAAGATCTGTTTGAATAAACCCTGCGAATTGGTCAAATTAAGCCAGACACGGTGTCTTTCATATTCTATCCCATCAGAGAATACGGGAGATAAACTGACATTGTTTTTAACGTTACCGCTCTGTGTGACGATAGGTCCACAAGCTTGAACAGAATGAGAGAAAAGAACAGACTGAATAGGAAAAAGCAGCACAAACGACAAGTAAAGTTTTTTCATAAGACCCTAGTTTAAAATTAATGACAGTACTAAAAATTATTTAATAAAAAATCTAAAATTCCTTACACCGCTGTCAAGTTACGTCTCAGCCGTCCTTTTACTAAGGACAACTTCAAGGATTCTTTTTGACATTACATTAAAGCACACTATTCAGTTAACAGCAGAAAAGCAAAATGCTGCAACACTATTAAACAGCAAAGGATGCTGTTTATCTGATTAATTAACCGTTAAACGTTCAGAGATTTATCTAAAGTACGATTTTTTTCATACAAATTAGAATTCCCATTAAATAAATTAGTTAAAATTTCAAGCAAAGAAAAATGGGAAACTTATAGGCCGTCTTCGTTGTTAAAAGACGTATCAGAATCTTTTCTGATCCAAAGCGTTACAGTATTGTCTGTACGAAAGTGTGCTGAGCACCTATTTTTTAGTCCTTTTATCTACCCATCCCGGCTGGCTTTCATCATATTTTTCCATCTTTCCCACTGCCAATACAGTATTTGGATAATAGTCGGCCGGCAAAGCGGTTTTAGGCTTTATATATTTAGCATAGTATTCTTCTTTACTGTTCTCACGCAATTGAATCCCCCCGGTCACATATTGGTAAGTGAACTGCATCTGAATGAATATCTTAGTGAGATCCAGTGTTTCCCATTTCCCCAAAAAACAGTACAAAAGATTTCCATGCTCCAGCAGTGTCTTTACTGCCAGATATTCCTTTGAGGTGCTTTTCAACCTGGTGGATGCCAGTATAAAAGCATCCGTTTTTTTTTCTTCCTGTGCTGTCATAATGCTGTTATTTAAAAAAGCAAAATTAGTTACAAAACCAAACACGAAATGAAATCAAATTGTTCCAAATTCTAACATTAACATACCATACAGAATTGTACTACTGCAGAAGTACTGCGCTAAAAAGAACCTGCCTAGTATAAAATCAAAAAACAGGGACAAATTCAATCCCTGTTTTTGCATTTCTGATCTACTTCCGTCTGCAGTTCTGAAATCGTTTTGATCCGCCCGGCCTTAATCCAGTCCAAAAGCTCCGATCTTAAAAAATACAGCTGTTTGCCCTGCTTGCTTACCGGAATCTCATTGCGGCAGACTTTCGAGTATATTGTGGCAACCGAAAGCCGGATCAGTTTTGAGGCTTCAATGATGGTCATCAGACCCGCATCCTCATCCTCAGGGGAGCGGTTTTGGATCTCTTTTAAGAGACGTTCTATATTTTCCACTCGCAGGGATAGTGTTCCCAGGATATTGGGGAGATCTTCAAAAGTAAATGGTTTCATAAGAGGTGTGTTTTACTAATTTCAAAATCAAAAAAATATATTCTGCTGCCCCTGGTTTTCTTAAAGGAAGGTTCATACCGCAGATAGCCGTACTCATGCAGTTCCTGCAGGCATTTATGATAGGTTGATTTAGAAGAAATTTTAGCTGCAGGAACCAGCTCCACTCTAAAAACCTCAATAGGATTGATAAAACCCTTAAGGGAACGGTACCGCAGCAGCGCCGCATAAATGGCAATGTGCGTGCTGCTGATCCGAAAGTCCTTTTCAATTGCGGAAAAGAAATCCAGCAGGGGCTGTAAACTTTCCATCATCTTTACATTGAATGCGACTGTTTGTTTCTTTTCCTTTCCTCTTGCCCTTTCACACCTTCCACATTGTTCTTCTGTTCTCTGGATACCGATTTATCTTCCCCTTGCTGCTGTTTCTCGGCTTTGCTTTCTCGATGGTTGATGCGCTGCATATTTGCATCATAAACATTCACGGTTTTAAAATGGGGATTGGCTTCTATATACATCTTACTTTCCACACCCGAAACCACAAAAGTGACCGACTGCAGGTTGCCTTTCTTTAAAGAGTTTAGAAGATCTTCTTTAAATTTCGGGGTCTCCAGTTCCTTGATCGAATGTTTGGACACTGCCGCTTCCAGATCATAGCCGTAATTCTGATGGTACTGGTTCATTTTGAAATTACCATTACTTTCGGCATCAGTAAAATTCAATTTTGTCCAAAGAAAACGAGGTTAATTGAGTTACTCGACGAAAAGAAAAAAGCGGTTATTATCCAAAACATTATTAAGGGGTTAGCCCCTAATGTAGCTATGAAGGATTCGGGTATAGAATGGTTTGGGGAAATTCCTGAGCATTGGAAGGTAGTGAAGTTGAAGTATTTGAGTAAAAACATTGATACTGGTAGTACTCCAAATGGGTATGATATTCCAATTGAAGAATTAAACGAAAATGTTTGGAATTGGTTTACTCCAGGGGATTTTAATGAAGACTTCAATTTTGTAAATGAATCTAAACGAAAATTAAGTTTTGAAGTTGTTGAAGATAATAATGTTAGACTTTATGATTCTAATTCCGTTATGTTTGTTGGTATTGGTGCCACACTTGGAAAGATAGCTGTAACAGATACTAATTTTTATACTAATCAACAAATTAATATAATTGAACTTAATAATGATATTAATAAAATGTTTGTTGCCTACTCTTTATCGGCTACAATAAAAATATCTAAAATGTTAGCAAATAGTGCTACATTACCTATTCTCAATCAACAGAAACTTGGAGATATTCAAATTCCTATTCCAGATTTAAATGAACAAATTTTGGTTGTTGAACGTCTTGAGAATATTTATTTCAATCATTTCAATATTGCAAATAAAATATCAACTTCAATTGAATTATTAAAAGAAAAAAGAACTGCCATAATATCTGCTACAATTAATGGCGAAATAAACTTAGATTAATATGCGAATTCGAGAGTTAAGTATAAAAAATTTCAGGGCTTTAGAAGATGACCGTCATTTTGAATTCCATTCTAATATTACTTTAATAGCAGGTGTTAACGGAAAAGGGAAAACAGCCATTTTAGACGCTTTGGTTTTGGCTTTATCTCGTTTAGTACCTCAAATATCACCTTCAAAATCAAGAAGAATTAAGATAAAAGAGAGTGATATAGCGATAGGAAAAGAGGCTATGCAACTAACTTTAAAAACAAATTGTGCTGGTCATCCTGTAAATTTTACTATTGATTATGGATCCAAGGAAATCTCAACCAAATTACCTAAAAGAGTAAGAGAGATAATTACTAATGCTTATGGAGACACACAACGCGGAGACGATCAAGCTCCTTTAGCTGTTTTTTATACAACAGATAGAGCAGGTTACAAATTTCCTAAAAGATTACCTGAGATTGTTCCTTCAGGTCAGGCAATGGCTTATAATGGCGCATTAGAAAATCGCTTAGTAGATTATAAAGATTTGATGTATAGATATAACGTATCTGCTACTAATACTGAAGCTCCTTTTAATCAAAATACCATTGAAGCAATCAATTCGGCTATTTCTCAATTTATGGAAGATTTTGGGGATTTACACGTTGAAACCAATCCTTTACGTTTGGTAATCCTAAAAGGCGAAAAAGTTATCGATGTAAAACAGTTGTCGGATGGTGAAAGAGCTTTTATTGCTTTGATTTCTGATTTAGGTCGACGATTAGCCTTAGCCAATCCAGAGTTAGAAAATCCTTTACTTGGATATGGTGTTGTATTAATTGATGAAATTGAGTTGCATCTCCATCCAAAATGGCAGTTAGAACTTTTAGAAAACTTAAGAAACATTTTTCCAAACATTCAATTCATACTTACTACGCATTCTCCATTTATCATTCAAACAGCGCGTGAAGGGGAATTAATATCACTTGACAATGAAATAGTAGTAGAACCTTATGGTAAAAGTTTAGAAGAAGTTTCAAAATATGTGATGGATATTCAAAATACAGAATATAGCCCAAGAATTAAAGAAATGAAAGCGGTAGCTGAAAAATATTTGACTTTATCAAGTGAATTTAAAAAAGCAGGCGATGAAAGAAAATCTGAAATTCAAGTAGAATTAGCTCAATTGTTAGCTCCATTTTCAGATAATCCAGCCTATATAGCATTATTAGAAAGTAAAGGTATTATTACAGATGAGACCAATTAATAAAGGAATTTCACCCCAAGTTTTTGCAGAATATGAAGATGCAAAACGACCTTTGGTTGATAGAATTGGCACCTATTGTTCTTATTGTGAAAGACAAATAGCAACCAATTTAGCAATTGAACATATTTTTCCAAAAGACGATACATTGGGTTACAGTCATCTTAGAGAAAATTGGGATAATTTTTTATTAGCTTGTGTCAATTGTAATTCAGCAAAAAGAGTTAAAATTATAAATGAGGCAACCTATTTGCTACCAGATAGAGACAATACCTTCATTGGTTTTGAGTATTTAGAAACTGGAGAGGTTATTGCTACAAGTGTTGCACCAATAGATACTATGGCTCAAAATACGATCGATTTGGTAAATCTAAACATTGATGAGGAAGATTTAATAGATGAAACTAAACTTTTTACAGCCTTACTAAGATCAGGTCAAAGAGTACAAGCTTGGATACAGGCGAAAGAAGCGCTGAATGATTATAATAATGGGGAAGTTAATATTCGAAGAATAGTTAGAGAAGCACAGTCAATAGGTTTCTTTTCTATTTGGATGAAAGCATTTGAAGGCGTTCCTGCTGTTCGACAAGAATTAATCAATACTTTTATAGGCACAGAAACTAGCTGTTTTGATGTAAATACAAATTCAATTACACCAAGACTAGCCAATCACTTAAATCATTCAGGAAAAGTATGAGAAATAACCAAACTAAAGAAATAGCTTTTGAAAAGTGTATAGAAACCGTATTGCTTGCCACAGGTTACAAAACTATAGCTAGTAGCAGTTATGACAAAGACAAAGCTATTTTTCCTGAAACTACACTTGCTTTTATACAAAAGACCCAGCCTAAAACGTGGGAGAAATTGCAATCTATTTTAGGGGACAACACAGGGAATCAAATTTTTTATGATTTAACAAAATGGATTGAGCTTCACGGCATTTTGTCCACCTTACGTCACGGTTTTAAATGTTATGGTAAACAATTGCAGTTGGCTTATTTTAAACCTTCGCATTCTATGAATGAAGAAGTTTTAGAACGTTATCATAAAAATATATTCGGGATTACGCGTCAGCTCTATTATAGTAATCGCAATCAAAATTCAATCGATGTCGTTTTAAGTGTAAACGGTATTCCTCTGGTAACCTTAGAACTTAAAAATCAACTATCACATCAAAACATTACCCACGCCAAAAAGCAATATTCCAACGATCGTGATCCGCGTGAGCTATTGTTTGAATTTAAAAAAAGAACATTGGTTCATTTTGTGGTAGATACCGATGTGGTCGAAATGACGACTCGTTTAGCCAAAGAAGCCACTTATTTTCTTCCTTTTAATAAAGGAAACGAAGGTGGTGCTGGCAATCCTGTAGATATACTAGGATTGAGTTATAAAACATCCTACCTCTGGAAAGAAGTCTTGCAAAAAGATAGTCTAATGGATATTTTAGGTAAGTTTATTCATTTACAAGTAGAGGAAAGAATCACTGATGAAGGGAGAAAAATAAAAAAAGAAACAATGATTTTCCCTCGTTATCATCAGTTACAAGCTGTTCGCAGTATGATTGAAACGGCATTAAAGGATGATGTTGGGACTAATTATTTAATAGAGCATTCCGCAGGAAGTGGCAAAAGTAATACCATAGCCTGGGCAGCGCATCGTTTATCTTCTTTACATAAAACAGACAATACCCGTTTGTTTGATTCGGTAGTAGTTATTACAGATCGATTGGTATTAGATAGACAATTACAAGACACTATTTACCAGTTTGAACACAAAAAAGGCGTTGTTTTAAAAATAGATAAAGACTCTAAACAATTAGCCGAGGCTTTGGAAAATGGTGTTCCAATTATTATAACCACCTTACAAAAGTTTCCGTTTGTAACGGATCAATTACGAAAACTAGCCGAAGAACGTGGAGAAGAAACAATAGGTTTGCTAAAGACAAAAAATTACGCCATTTTAGTTGACGAAGCCCATAGCTCACAATCAGGAGAAACTGCTGCCGATTTAAAAGAAGTACTTGGAGGCGAAGCCTTAGCACAAGAAGCGCAAGAAAAAGCACAAGAGGAAGAAGCCTACGGTCTAGAGGCTCTTTACCGTAATATGGCAAAACGTGGACATCAAAAAAACATTAGTTTCTTTGCTTTTACAGCCACGCCCAAACATAAAACCATAAAATTATTTGCTACCAATGGCGAACCGCTTCATAAATACACGATGCATCAAGCCATTGAAGAAGGTTTTATCTTAGACGTTTTAGAAAATTATACATCTTATGCTACTTTTTACAAATTGATTAAAGCTTCTGAAGAAGACCCTAAAGTAGAACGCAAGAAGGCTGCTAGAGCCTTAGGTCGCTTTATGCGTTTGCATCCGCACAATATTGCACAAAAAACAGAGGTAATGGTTGAACACTTTTACCAATCGACGCGGCATAAAATAGGAGGTAAAGCAAAAGCAATGGTCGTTACGGGTTCTCGATTAGAAGCGGTTCGCTATAAGCAAAGTTTTGACGAAGTAATTAAAGCCAAAGGCTATAATATAAAATCACTAGTGGCTTTTTCGGGAGAAGTGAAAGACGATAAATTGCCCGACACTCTTTATACAGAAGTTGAAATGAATAAGGGAATCAAAGAAAAAGAGTTACCGGAACATTTTGCTACTCCAGAGTATAGTATTTTATTAGTAGCCGATAAATACCAAACAGGATTTGATCAACCGCTTTTGCATACTATGTATGTAGATAAACGTTTGTCGGGTATTCAATCAGTACAAACTTTATCACGTTTAAATCGTACCCATCCACTCAAAGAAGATACCTTTGTTCTTGATTTTGTAAATGACCGCGAGGAGATTCAAGCAGCTTTTAAAACCTACTATGAAGGTGCTGTACTAGGTCAGGAAGCAGACCCTAATAATTTATATCGTATTCAACAAGAATTATTATTAGAAGATATATTTACTTATGATGATATAAACCATTTTACTGAAATCTATTTTAAACCTAAGGAAAAACAGAGCAACAAGGATCACGAGAATATGAATCATATCTTAGATATTCCTGTTGAAAATTTCAGACATTTTTTACAAGAGCAAAAAGAAGAAGCCGAATTATGGAGAGGTAAAATAACAGCCTATAAAAATTTGTATGCTTTTTTAAGTCAAATTATACCTTATCAGGATTCTGATTTAGAGAAACTATTTATTTTCTTAAGGCATTTATCAAACAAATTACCCAAACGAAATACAGGAGCAGGCTATAATTTTGATGACACGGTTCGTTTAGAATATTATCGCTTACAAAAAATTAGTGAAGGCTCTATAAGTTTAAAAACACCCAAACAATACCAACTTGATGGTCCAACAGATGTTGCTACAGGAATGGTACGAGAAGAATATACCCCTATATCTAGAATTGTAGATGTAGTAAATGAACGTTACGGGACTGATTTTACCCAATCCGATCAATATTTCTTTGATCAAATTATTGAATCAGCCATTGAAAATGATGACATTGTACAAGCAGCACAATCTAATCCACAAGATAAATTTACCTTGATGTTTAAAAATGTTTTACAACAACTATTTTTAGAACGTATAGATCAAAATGAAGATATATTTGCAAGATATATGGAAGAAAAAGATTTTAATAAAACGGTGACTGGATTGTTAGCTAAAGAGGCATTTAATAAGATAAACAAATTACATAACGAATAACTTTTGCTTTGTTGGAACCATAATAATAAGCAGTTTATTTTGAAGACCTGTAAATTGGTCTTTTTTTTAAGAATTTTTAATTTTCATTCATAATTATCTTTTTAAAATTAATTTTTAGTATCAAGAAGTAGTTAAGAAACTAATAAACAATTTGCTGTAAATTAAAACCAAATCACACTAATATACACGTGGAGGAAATAAAAAATGATTCACTAAATAACAGAATTAGTAATACTAAAGAATCTCTAAAATTTATTTATCAGCTAGAAGGGCTAACTTTTACGATTGATAAATATCAACGAGGTTACCGCTGGGGAATTAGAGAAATTCATTCATTATTAAATGACATAATTACTTTTAATTCTAGTAAAGAAAGCTTCTATTGCCTACAACCGCTTGTTTTAAAAAAAAAGGAGGAAACTATTTATGAATTAATTGATGGTCAACAACGCTCAACGACAATCTATCTTATTTTAAAATATTTGCTTAATAGCGACTTCTTTAATTTAAAATACGAGACAAGAGGTAACAAAGATGGTGTAAATAGGTTTCTAGGACAATTAAATAATTACAACATCCTCGATTTTATTGAAATTAGCGAGGAGCAGCTTGATCGTGAAATATCAGATTACTGGAAAAAAAATTTTATTAATACATATGGGATAACTGACAGTGTTGATAATTTCTACTTTTTTAAGGCATACTGTATAATAAAGCGATGGTTTTGTATTGCTGAGGAAAGAAAAGAAGTTGTACATAGAAACCTCCTGTATAGGACCAAAGTAATATGGTATACAGAAAAAAGCACGACAGATAATGCTACCAACACATTTATAAATTTTAATGATGGAAAGATTAACCTTGATCAGGCAGAATTAATCAAGGGACTATATGTACTTGAATTAAATAGCATATCAGATGCTACTCGTAAAGCATACGAAGAAAATCAATTTGCAGATGAATGGAATGCAATTGAACATCATTTAAAAATACCTTCTTTTTGGAGTTTTATAAATAGTGAAAAGGATAATAGGGAAATAGCAAATAAAATTACTCTCTTATTACAACTTGAAAAAGGTAAAGGCAAAAAAACAGAAGATCTTTTTTACACCTATCGTGAATATGAAAAAGCTTTTAATTCTGACAAAAAGCCTGAATGGAGAAATCTTTCTTCTCTTTATAGCCAATTGGAAGAATGGTTTAACAATAGAGAAACCTATCATTTATTAGGCGCATTAGTTCATCTCACCAACAAATCTGTTCATGATATTATTGTAAAGTATAAAGAGAAATCAAACAAAGAAGAATTAAATAATTATTTAAGACAAATTCTGGTAGAGGAGTTTTTTCAAGACGAAAAAAGTTTCAAAAGCAAATACAATCCTGACGAAATAAAGTATGGTAAATATAGCGTATTTCAAATTTTACTAATATATAATATAGCTGTTGCACAACTAACAGACAAATATTATAAATTTCCATTCGATTTATTTAAGAAAGTCAAGCTATGGAATATCGAACATATCTATGCTAAGAATTCAAAAGGCTTCGAAAATCTTGACGATTTAAATGACTGGTATAATGAACTTCAAGAGATAACACAAGATTTAGAATTAAATGCAGAATATCTAAAATTATGGGCGGAAATTGACCTATCAGACTTAGCTAAAACAAATACTGTCGTGAAAAATATCGAGAGTCAATTACTTGAAATATTTGACAAAGACAGTATTTCAAATCTATGCCTTTTGGATAATTTGACAAATATTAGAGTTGGTAACAAGGTCTTTAGAAAAAAACGCGAAATGGTACTTGGAATCAATAACTTAATTGACGACGGAGCCTATATTCCTTTAGCTACAAAAATGGTATTCCAAAAAGCAATGACTCCTTCAGATAAAATTACCATGAACTACTGGAATACTATGGATAGAGAAGCATATGTGGAAGATATAAAAAATAAAATAAAACAATTTTTAGGTGTACCGCTATGATGAAGAATTATTCTTTTTTTGAACTAATTAATCAGTATATTATAGAAATTCCTATAATACAAAGAGATTACGCCCAAGGTAGAGAGCAAGAAAATGTTACTTACATTCGAGAAAAATTTGTCTCCAATTTAGTTAGCAGTATAATAAAAGGAGAGCCTATACATTTAGGTTTTATTTATGGAAAGGTTGAAGGTAAAGATGAGCTTGAGAAAATGAAATTGCATTCAGAAGCTGTCGAAAAACTTTTAAGTACTGTAAAACAATATGCCAATCAATTTAACATTAATGTAGACTCAACAATTAGCACCGAAGTAATTACTTTAAAAAATACTTTACGTTTTATTCCGTTAGACGGACAGCAAAGATTAACCACTTTATTTCTACTATATTGGTACATCAATATGCGAAAAGGAAATGGTCATGGTAATTGGTTAACCAATTTTAAATACAACAATCGAAAATCAGCATTGGCTTTTTTTGATGAGTTATCTAGTAATGATAATATTCTTAAAATCCGAAGTGATATTGATAGTAAAAATAAAATAAATATAAAAGATCAAATAAGTAAGTATATCTGGTATTTATCTAAATGGGATTACGACGCAACAGTTAACGGTGCGATTGTAATGCTAGAGCAAATACACAAAGAATTTTCTAAATCACCAGAACTAAACTTTAAAGAAATAGAATTAAAAACACTTTCATTTACGTTTGATTTTTTTGATTTGCATGAACTGAATCAATCAGATGAGTTATATATAAAAATGAATGAAAGAGGAAAACAATTGACCGATTTTGAGCATTTCAAAGCTTGGTTGCAAAATTTTACTGAGAAAAAATATGATTCTGGAGAACAAAAGATTTTTTTAAGAGATTTTTGGGTAAAGATTGATACTATTTGGTTAGATTTTTTTTGGAAAAATTTAGATGTTGACTACACAGGGCTTGATGATTTATATTTCAATTTTTTGAAGACAATGGCATTAAACTATCATTTAGGCAGTGGCAAAGAAAGAGAAATACCTGATTTTTTAAAAAGTCTTGTCCAAGATATACGAAATACTGATTCTTATGATAGAGAAAAAGTGCAATATATTCCTATTAGTAAATTTTTAAGTAAAATAAAACGAGAAGATCACAATGACTTTTTATTTGAATTATTTTCTTACGAAGCTTTAGAATTTATTACTGATGCTTTTAATGCTTTGTTTAAGCTAAGTGAGAATATGGAATTTACAGTTGCAATAACTGAAGTAACAACAAAACCTTTTGCTTCGAATTCTATCCTAAATGCTTACATAAAGAAGAGTTCCTTTACATTGAACTTATGGGATCACGCAATGTATTATGCTATTATAAAATATTTTCAAAAAGTTCAATCATGTAAAATTACTCATTTAAAAAATTGGTTGCGAATTTTAAGAAATATAATTTATAATACTTACATCCAAAATCCCGAAAACCTATATATAGCCTTGAATACCATTGACAATTTGTTTAATGAACATTTTTTAGACTCAGTTTTACTTAGTGATATAATAAATGCTGACAACTTTGAATTAAGGTTTTTCAATCAAAACCAACTTAATGAGGAAAAGACTAAAGGTCGTTTACTTAAAAATGAACAATGGCATTCTTGTATTGACAAGCTGGAAAAACACCCATATTTTTACGGACAAATTAATTTTATTTTTAATTTGTGTCAATCTGACGGAGGTGATAACTATAACTATGAGCAATTTGAAAGTTATTCTAAAGTATTATATTTATTATTTGAAAAAGATACCGAAGAATTTTTGTTACAAAGGGCTTTGTTATCTCTAGGAGATTATTTGATAAAAGTTAATTCAAATTGGACGTTCTGTAAAACTGATACAGATTCTTTGCGTAGTAGAAATGAAAACTGGAGAAGAGTTTTTATACAAGATGATAAATTAAAAATATTAGAACTTCTAATCTTAGAAATTATCAAGAGAGAAAATATACGTTTAGATTTCAATTCTATTTTAATAGATATTATAAATTCTCACCAATACAATATTGATCAATGGGAATATTACTTTGTTGAATCTGCCTACCCGTTGCAGCAATCTAAATTGATGGAGATTAGATGGAACAATAATGATGATATACGATTGCTACCTGCAAAAACAATAATCGGTTATCATTTAGAACTTAGAACTATTTTTTTATTAAAATTTATATATAAGAAATTAATAAATATTGAGCCATTTGAAAAAATCGAGTTCCTTTGGGACAAAGGTAGCACTGGGCATCCAGGTATCTCAATAACTGGATATGAATTTAGCAATAAAACATATAGACTAGATATTAGGTATTCTCTTAATAAAAACATTTATGACTTTTGTTTTTATAATGAAGCAGACATAATTAGAAATAGATTAGCAAATCAACTGATAGTAAATAATCTGACTGATTATAATTATGATGATAACTTTAAACATTATTTTAAACAAATCCATTTCAGCAACATTGTGCAAGAAATTCAAACATTATGCACTAATCTGAAAACAATATCATAATCAAACATAGAACATTATGTCTATTCGCAAACCACAAATAGAAAATGATCAAACATTTACTTTATATTTAAATTTCTTAAAAACAGTATAAATACCTGCTACAAAATGGCAATTAATCAGTAGAATTGCAAATAATTGATTTAAGATTATGGTTATCCGTAAAATTATTAATAAATAAATTTCAATATTTGTTCGTTTACTGGTAATTAAATTATACTTAATTTCTCTTAATTAAAATGTATGTTAAATAAGCCTTTTGTAATTATCAACCTTGAGAAAAGATATGGAAAATAGAAAGTTAGAAATATATACTTTTATAGCTCACCCAAATAGGAAACCAACTGAAAATGTAGTTTTAGAAGATGTATTTGGTAATGATTTATATCTTAAGCTTAAGAATGGATTTCCTAACTTTGTTGATACTTTTCCTCCTTTGCAAATAGATGATAAAACTGCAAAAATTGAAAAAATAAAAAATGGCAATGAAGTAAAAAGTATTTTCAAATTTAATGATTCACTAAGATATATTGCCGGTAAAATCATGATTGGAGATGATGACGGTAAAGAACAAGATGTAGTAGAAAGTAATAAAGAAAAAACAGTTCTCTATACCAAAAAGAAAGGTCAATCAGTAGAAAGACCTTATTACTTTATGATAATTGTTCCTCTAGGTCTGAAATATGGGTTTATTGTTTTAGAAAGAGAAGGTAAGCATTCTGCAAAAGGTGTTTTTGACAAACTTTTTAGAAAATTTGTATATGAAAATTTATCTGGTTTAAATTGTAAAATAAGCAATTTTGTTGAATCTGAAATTATCAAAGAATACTTAGAATTTGGTCAATATAATAGCATTACTTTAAGCCAAAAAATTATTTCCAGCGACAAGGCGGAACAATATTTAGGAACTTATATTGATGGTTCAAAATATAAAGTCGAACTTCGAATTATTCCATTAGAGAATTCAGTGATTCCTTTTAATACAAAAAAGAAAATACTAAAAAACTTAGAAAATAATGAAGGGTTTTTCGAAGGAACAGAGTTTAGAAATATTGGATTTGATGATGATGCAAATGTTAAGGTCGTGGCAACAAAAGATGGAAATACCAGAACCATTGATTTAGAAGATACCTTTAAAGTTAGACCTTATTACGTTATCAATGTAGCTAATAATAATAAAGGCTTTTCTGATTTTAAAAATATAAATAAAGAAGCTAAGAAATTAATCAGAGGTTTTGATTTAAATATTTTATAATGTATTCAAAACTAAATATAAAAAATATTATAATCGGTCACAAAGACTCTTTAGTTAATGTAAAGAATAAGTCCGATTATAAAAAAGAATTTATTTATATTCCACTATTAGCTTCTACAGTTTTAGTTTTAATTAAAATTCCAGATAATGATGTTAAAAATATTTTTGGTATTTGTTTGTCTATTCTAATTGGACTTTATTTAAATATCTTAGTGCTTCTTATTTCAAGTATTTCATCAGAAAATCTAAAAATATCTTTTAGGCAAAAGAAGACAAGATTGGCGCTACTTAAAGAAACTTTATACAATGTTTCTTTTTCAGTTTATGTTTCTGTTAAAGCCTTAATTGCATTGTTTCTTTCCACCATTCTTATTGTAAACATATATTCATTAAACGATTTATTATGTGTCCTTATCAATAAGGATTTTAATTTTGTAATTCAGTTATTTCTAGGTTTTTTCCTTTATAAATATACAATTGATATTTTCCTTATTTTATTTATGATTCTTAAAAGAATTAATATTATCTATAGTAAGGAAATTGATCTAGAGAATCTTAGGTTAAACGACCTAATTTATAAGGAAGATCACAAAGATGAAGACTAAAATAATTACTTCTTTAGTTTAAAAAAAGCAACATTTAATATAGATAAATATGAAGAAAGTTTTAATAGTTAATGTCAATTCAGAGTTGACGGAAAAATTAAGAAAAGGAAACCATATCATCTTTAAATTATTTATTTCTAAAAATTATTCAATTTCAAAAGGTTAGAATTTCAAAATCTCATATCACTTACTTTGAAACACTACCCAATTTAGTACCGTTCAAATCAACCTCCCTATCCTACCATCTCCCCTCTCACCGGCCAAAACAATACTAAAAACAATCGCAAAAAAAAAAAACAAAAGAAAACACTGCCTAACCAGCTAAATTCAACATTTTCATATGTTTATCACAAAAATCATTAAGTTTTCTAATTTTTATATCCGCTATATCAAACCCTTGATCATAAAATTTTCCTGATTCGGGAACCGCCACTACTCTCATACCAGCGGCAAGAGCAGCACTTATACCGGATTTTGAATCTTCAAATACAATGCATTTGGCAGCTCTGACATCAAGTTCAAGTGCTGTTTTTAGATAGATATCAGGGTATGGCTTTGGCTTTTCTACAAAATCTGCTGATATGGTACTATCAAAATACTCTTCGATCTCCAATTTTTTAAGTACTTTGGGAACAAGGCAGTATGGGGAATTTGTAGCCAGCCCTATTTTGCAGCCTAATTTTTTGAAATACTGAATCAGTTCGATAACTCCTGGCATCATAGTCCCTTTATGATCAATAAGCTCCCCGACTCTATCAATCACCTCTTGTTCCACTTCGTGCAGACCCCTCTGCTTCCACGGTTTATAATTGTACCAATATTCAGTGACCTCTCTTGTTGTCATTCGGCTGGTTTGAACGGCCAGATCGTCCCTTACCTGAATCCCTAAACTTCCAAATACTTCTTTTTCTGCGGTTCTCCAAAATGGCTCAGAATCAATCAACAAACCATCCATATCAAAAATTACAGCTTCAAACATTTACGATGCAATTACGTTATTTTTCATTACTATTATTTTTATTTACTTATACTAATCTTTATGGCCAGCTTCTTCCCCGCCAGTCAAAAATAAAGAAATTAAAAAATCTAAAACTGACTGGCATGACGTTTCTGATAGATCTTATAACCAAATGCATCCTATGGGAAAAATCCGGGATACCAATCACGTGTGGCTGCAGTTACGATTTCTGACCAGTTTTTTTAAGTTTCAATTCATAAGTTTAAGTATAAAGGATTTAATATAATTTGTTATAGAACTGAAAAATTTAGAAATTTTTTGAAGTTTATGGCATCTGTTTCATAATACTTTGTAGCTTTCTGACTTTCATCATCTTCATATTCCATATCCATACTATAAGAATTGGCATCGTATAGGTAAAATTGCACAAGGTTTTTTGCTTTAAAGTAATATATATTCAAACCTAATCTATGTTCAAAAAAATCTCGATTATGTGAATTCTGCTTAACATTAGAAGCCAGGTCTTTTGATATATTCCTATCATTGAAGGTTTGGGTATTAATAAACATCAAAGTGCCTTCATATAATATTCTCATTGTTGTTTTATTTAGATAATCAGGTGTTAACTTGTATGCATTAGCTAATTCTGCCTTTGATACTACATAGTATTTACAACTTACTTTATTGTTCCAGCCTTTTTGGATTGAACTATAAGTATAAAAACCATCCCTGTATTTTTTAATTATAATCGCATATGTACTATCAGCAATTTTTACGTCTTTTATTTCAAGCGAATTAAAATTGTCAGTACCTAAACCATACGACTCATAGTTACCTAAAAGCTTTTGATTTTCACGAAGATCTTGAGGTATTTTATTCTTTCCGCTTATCCATTGTCCAGAAGAGTTTTTTAACCAACCGGTAGCTAATATTAATGCGCTGCTTTTTTTTGTTATTATTGGCAATGGTTCATCCATTCGATTTTGAGCATTGATGCTGGCTGCAAACAATGTAAAAATTATAAGTAGATTTATTTTCATAAGATACTTGTTGGTATATTTAAATTTATTAACATTAAAAATAAACTAATAATACATAGATCTGATAGAATTGAACATCGTAACTACGTAATTTTTTAATTCAAAAAAGTTGTTGATTATTTGGAGGAAATACTACTTTATCTACAAAAAGGAAATGTGAATTACACATTCTACATCTTATAGACATACTCCGCCTTCACGTATCCAAAATTCCCTGAGCGGATCACCTTCACCTGCAGCCACTCCCCGTCAATGGCAATCACCATCAAGAGATCATATTTTTTAAGGGTCTCTATAAATGCCGATTCATTTCCCGGCTCTTCACGCAGCTTTAGAGTTTCAGAATTTACAGCGACTATATCCTCAGGATGATAGATAGCTGTCTTTTTTTTGCTTACGTCTTCTTTCTTTGCCTTGGATTTAACGGACTCCTTGGAAGTAAGAGAAACGGTCTGTACTTTTTTAGACGGACTATTGACGCTACTTCTTGAAGAAGAAGTGCTTGCATGCGGAGTCGTATATCTCGCAGGCGGCGAATAGGTAGCGCAAACTCCGCAGCTTCCACCATTCGAACAATGTCCGCATCTGCTGCAGTTTGAGCATGCGCTGCAGTAAGCGCTCCCTGTGCATCTGCCCGCTTCTTTTGGTTTGGCATCACAGCAGCTTGCCATGAGCTTATCGTTCTGCGCATTAGCACATAATACCGTAAAAAAGAGCAAGGTGTAATAAAAAAGTATTTTTATCATGGTCAAATAGTTATGTTTCAGGCAAACATAAAGAAAGCTTTCCTCTAAAGTTTACGGTTTTCCGTAATTAGCAGATATTTCTAAATCAAGACAATTACAGCTTTATGTGATCTCTAATAAAAAGAATTACTTATTTAATAAATTCTTCAATTAAAACACCCATTCAAAACAACTCACCCATCACCGGCCAAAACAACAATTAAAAACAATCTAAAAAAAATTAGATCCAAATCAAAAACTAACTAACTAACTAACTAACTAACTAACTAACTAACTAACTAACTAACTAACTAACTAACTAACTAACTAACTAACTAACTAACTAACTAACTAACTAACTAACTAACTAACTAACTAACTAACTAACTAACTAACTAACTAACTAACTAACTAACTAACTAACTAACTAACTAACTAACTAACTAACTGCTTAATAATCTTTAATCCAAATAAATAGATCTACCTGGCCGGCTTCACCATCACCGGCCAAAATAGAAACAGAAAGCAGAAAACCCAAAACCAACTGGCAAACAGCTTGCTTAAGAAACATTAACAATAAAAAAACAGCCCAAAGGCTGTTTTAATTTTTCTGCAATCTTACTATAAATGTCTAAATTTCCGTAAATGTTTAGAATCAGCCATTAACTGCCAGCACATCTGACAGATCACCTTATTTTTTCAAAATAAATTTCTGGGCTTTAAATGAATTTCCATCTGTTTTTTTAATTAAAAAAACGCCATCTGAAAGATTTTCCAGGTGAATTGTATTTAAAGAATCTGCATTAAGATTTATTGATTTTACAATTTTTCCAGCAGCGTCTATTATGCTGTAGTTCCCATCGTATCTGGTAAGAATGTTTAAAATTCCTTTGCTTGGAACAGGATACATTTTAAAGTCGGCTGCTTTGAAATCGTACAGCCCCAAAGTACTTACAGTAATACAATCAGAAACAATCGTGCACCCTGCAACGGTAATTTCAACTTTATAGTCTCCAACGGAGGATGGCGTAAAGGATTGGCTGGTTTCGTTTGCCAACAGTGTGTTGGGGCACTTATACCACTGGTAAATGGCTCCGGAATGGTCCGAGGTCAAGATTCCAGAATTTAATGCTACTGTTTTCTGAATTGCAGAAGAATTATTAATGGTCAATGCTAAAGTTTTAATGTCGCATCCCAAAGAATAACTGTAATTCCCCGAAGCGGTATAAGTGGTGCCATTCACCGGCCATGTATAGCTGTCGCAGGCGGTCTCTGTCTGCGTTGAACTTGTAGAATTAGTGATAGTCAATGCTAAAGTTTTAGTGTCGCATCCCGAAGAATAACTGTAATTACCCGAAGCGGTATAAGTGGTGCCATTCACCGGCCATGTATAGCTGTCGCAGGCGGTCTCTGTCTGCGTTGAACTTGTAGAATTGGTGATCGTTAACGCTAAAGTTTTAGTGTCACATCCCAAAGAATAACTGTAATTCCCCGAAGCGGTATAAGTGGTGCCATTCACCGGCCAGGTATAGCTGTCGCAAGCCGTTTCAGTCTGGGTAGAACTCGTAGAATTGGTAATCGTTAACGCTAAAGTTTTGGTATCACATCCCAAAGAATACGTGTAATTTCCCGAAGCGGTATAAGTTGTGCCATTCACCGGCCAGGTATAGCTGTCGCAAGCCGTTTCAGCCTGGGTAGAACTCGTAGAATTGGTAATCGTTAACGCTAAAGTTTTGGTATCACATCCTATCGTATGGGTATAATTTCCAGTAGCTGTATAAGTTGTGCCATTTACCGGCCAGGTATAGCTGTCGCATCTAGAAACAGTTTCAGTTGCTGATGAGGTTGAAGGATTGATTGTTAAGTTTAGAGTCTTAGTATCACATCCTACAACTGCTGTGTATGTTCCAGAGGTGGTATAAGTTGTTCCATTGGCACTCCATGTGTAAGAATCACAAGCCGTTATGGTTTCAGGTGTTGAAGTTGCAGACGGAGTTATTGTTAAATTTAGAGTTTTGGTATCACATCCAACAACAGCAGTGTATGTTCCAGAACTAGTATAAGTTGTTCCGTTAACACTCCAGGTATAAGAATCACATTCGGTTACGGTAACTGGGGGCGACGTTGTTGAAGGAGTTCCCGTCACAGTTTTAACAAGAACCCTGTCACTTGCGCAATAAGCTGTCTCACAAGCAACACAATACGTCGTATTATTTGCCATAGGAGTTGCAGAAACCGAATTTCCGGTTGCAAAACTGGTTCCCCCGTTCATTGCGGTATACCAGGTCGCAGTTGTACCAAGCGGGCAAGCTGCGTTTAATGTAACGGACGTGCTTCCTAAACAAGGGATATTCTCTGTGTCCGCCGTTACTGTTGCAATTGCTGGCTTAATTGATGTTGTTGTAATATTAGAATTTACAGTTGTAAAATTAGAACCGCTAACGGCAGCCTGATTGGTAACCGAACAGGTGTTTTGCGGTAACGTGCCTGCTGCATTGATTGTCGCACTAAAAGTAATCACAGTGCTTTTTCCTGCAGCCAGAGCAAATGGTCCGGCAGTAAGGGTTTCATTAACAGCATTTGCCGCAACAGTTTTAGCAGTTACTGCATTATCAGGTACAGTATTATTGACAGCTGCCGCAGGGTCGGCCTCTTCTTGCGGCGTTTCTTTCTGGATGGCCATTTTTGATGCGCTTGCATTGTCAGGAATAGTGACAGTTCCCGAAATTATGGTTCCAGTACCGCCTTCATCCAGTCCTGCTCCTGTTGGAGTATTAGGATTATTGCTATTCCAGAAATTTGTCAATGCCGCACTTCTGTTTCCAGTTCCTGAAACGTATGCGGTATTACCCTGTAAAATTACCTTACAACTAGGTCCCTGAGAGAGTACATCAAAATTCCCTGCTGCTAATCCGCTTGCAGAGTTAACTATGTTACCAGTAACCTTTGCAGCACTGATCATCGTACTGGAGGCATTATCTGCATAGGCCACTACTCCAATATGAGTGTAGGCATTATTTGCAACGCTAATATTATTATTGGTGATGGAAGCATCAATTCTTCCTGCACTTAATACGGCATTATCATTTGCTTCAGAGAAAATGCCGTAATTGGCGGCATTAGTGATTATATTATTGGCTATCTCAGTAATATGTTTGGCATTACCATAAGCAGCAACACTGATTCCATTGCTGGAAGAAGTTGAGCCGCCGCCATCAATGGTATTATTATTTATACGTCCTTTTATCGTTCCCGAACCCTGATTTCCGACACTGCATGCATAAAGAGCATTGTAGCTTGACTTTAAAGTGTTATTTATAATATTGTAGTTCACAGCTGCATTGCCTGTTACTTGTAAAGACAAACCATTACTTCCAGGACTTGAAGCTGCAGCATTTATAGTATTAGCATCTGTAGATGCATTAGTTCCTCCTATTTGGACGGTATTTACAGAAGATCCGCTAAAATTCAATGCTAAACCGGTCGTTTTTGAATTAGAAAAATCATTCTTTTTAAAAACCAATGTATTGTTTGTAGTCCCTTTAGCCTGAAAAATAAAATTACTGTCTCCGTTTGATTTATTAAAAGAGTTTTTAAATTGAGAGCCGGTTACTGTCAAATTAAGCGTAGGATTTTGAGAAAGCTGGCCGTTAAATCCAAAAAAACCTCTTCCCCAGGAATCATTAACATTTGTGTTTGTGATTGAACTTGTTCCTCTTAAATTTAATGCAAATATTCCTCCCACATTTGCATTTCCTCCATTTGCACTTCCGCATCCTGTAATTGTACTATTGGATAATACGAAATTATTAACATCATTTAAATTTATTCCAACAGAGTTTGTAGTGCCGGTGATCAAAATATTATCTAAATTAACGCCTCCAGAGACAGTTTTAAAATGCAGTGCGCCGTAAGAATTGGTGTTGTCATCTTCGGCATCACTCATTACTGTCGAAGAGTTATTTGCATTGGTAAAATTCATGTTCTTAAGTGTAACATTGGCGCACGAAATAAACTCAGCACCTCTTAAAGATATATTTTGAATTGTCCCGCCAGATCCGGCCGTAGATCCTGTTCCTGTCACCTGAAAACTTCCCTGCGCGCCGGTTACTGAAATTCCCTTAGAGACGCCGCTGGCAGAAATACTGGTAAAAATACAGTCTAAAGCGCCGCCGCCAGTAATATTAACAGCTTGTAAATTTGTTGTATTAATAGTTGTATTTCTTATTTTCAAAGCTCCAACGTTCGAACCAGATAGAGTTCCTGTCAATGCAACAGCTTGGATATCGTTATTTGCTTTTAAATTGACACCGGCAATAGTCGGATTTGTTCCTCCGGTAGCGGGCAAAACATTACTATAGGCCGGCACAGCAAGACTTAATATCGAAGTCAGACTTGCAGCTGCCCCCTGACCAATTACTTTTTGATTATCATTTAAGGTTAAAAGTCCAGTAACTGTTCCCGTATAAATAAAAACAGGAAAGGCATTACTTCCTGTAATACTGTTTAAAGTTTTATAAGGTGATGCTAGAGTTCCGTTTCCTGCAGCAGCCGCTGCACTATTAACAAATATTATAGGAGTGCTTACAGTAATATTTACTGTTGCAGTTGAGGTCTTGCCGCTGGCAGTGGTCAAAGTATAAGTAAAACTATCTGAACCAGAATATCCTGCATTTGGATTATAAATAAAAGAACCGTTCGCATTCAGAACTGCGGTTCCATTTGCTGCTCCTGTTAATAAAGAAGCCGATAAAGCAGTTCCATCCGGACTGACATCGTTTGTTAAAACACCACCTGCCGCATCCACACTAATTCCAACGTTTCCAATGCAGGAATACGAATTGTTGTTTGCTATTGGGGTTGCTTTAAAAGAGTTTGGAACTAAGGTTAGATTAGAATCTAAAATATCCTGAAAATTCATTCCTAAAGCATCATCTGTACCTGTATTTGTTATAGTTATAGTAAAATCAAGCTGAGAACCAGGCTGCGCGTTCCCACCTCCATTAACCGCTACAGCGTTTGCTACAGTAACTGTCGCAGCTACAGTAGATGTATTTGTTTTGTCTTCTTTAATTTCAGCTTTTTTATCTTTATTTTCTTTTTTCTCATCAATAAAAGTTTTTTCAGCTTTTACAAAACGTTCAACTATAGGAGCAACAAAATTATTCTTAATAATAGTATTGTATTTCATTCCAAAACTTAGAAATCCAACTAGTATTATTACAGCTAAGAGTTTGTTATTTTTCATTTTTTTTTTGCTTTTAATTAGCTTAATTAAGAAAATACTGCTTCATATTTCATTCCCGCTTCATCAAAACCTAGCGGTGTAAGAAATAATTCTAAATTGCCTTCTTCAGGGTGTATAACAGTAAAGATGCCCTGCTGGTAATATTCGTTTTTTTGCTGGGTACGAAAAACGAGAGAGAATGGAGTTCTTTGCAATGGAGAATAACTATTAAATTCAGTTACCGAAATCAACTCCGCGTCAAGCTGGATTTCTTCGGAAAATTTGATCGTGAATACTGCATTAAGCAGAGAATTAAAGTTATCTGCAGAGAGTAAAGTTATATCCATATAATTTTGTTAATCGTTAATATCGGTTATTGTAATTCCATTCCATTAAATGGTAAATGCCATTTGTTTCACTTATTTTCCTAAATCCTAATCTTTTATATAAATTCATTGCAGGGTTAAAAGCTTCAACATGTATTGAGACATTTAAATTATTGCTGCGCGCTTTTTTAAGGATTTCATTTAAAATGGAGCTGCCAATATTTTTGTTTCTCCATTCAGGCAATATTGTAATATCTATAATTCTGACCGGTTCATTTTCAGAAAAATCAATATATAATCTTCCAATCGGAACTTTCTCTTTTTCAATTATATAAAATTTTGCATCTGAAAAATTCTTCTGATAATATTCATGCTGTACTGAAAATTGCTGGTCAATGAAAAGTCTTTTTTGTTCATCATTCCAATTAGTGCCCTTATCCAGTTCTTCTTCACGGGTACTGCCGTATATTTCACGGAGAAGCGTTTTATCTCTTTCCTGAATATCTCTAAAGCTAATATCTTTTATTTCTAAATTCAAATCCTCTCAAATTAACCTCTTGACGGATAAATCCCTTGAAGAGCGATACAAAAATTCATTGTCAAATAAGGCATCATATTATTGTGCGGCAATCCTGAGCCAGCTGTAGATACGGAGTTTAAACTCATATTGGCATTGGTTCCTGTCTGATTGTAAATTCTCACAGGATTTCCGCGCCCTAAACTATTATTAGTTGGAGATGTGGATTGTGAGTTTAAAGTCGCAGCCATTAAGGTATGGCTGTGGGATGGAATTTCAGATTCAAGCAGACTGACACTTTCGCTTCCGCTTGTTTCTCCCAGATCATGCAAAGATAATCCGGGTCCCTGTCCTGGATGCATAGGAACGCGACCCTGTAAATCCGGCAGGGCAAAAGTGCTTTTCCCATCTCCTCCATAGGTGGTTCCCAGCAAAGAAAAAAGCGCCGTATTTTGAGATATAGGCAATATTTGTCCATTGCACATAGCCCATCCTAGAGGTGCAAAATTGAATGGAAAAAGACGTATCTCGGCAACAAATTGATCCATAGATATAATGTTTTTATTTTTATTAGAAAAGGAATCGCAAATTTTTAAAATTCTAGGTCTGAGAAGGAAACACTCCAAACAATGAAATAATAAAACTGACGCACAGATAAGGCTGAAAATTAGTGTGGGGCTGGCTGCCCCCGGCACTTGCAATCGATGAGAGATTTAAAGCTGCTGTCGGCGCGGCACTAGAAAACATTTTGCTTCCCGGGGGATTTGTGCTAAATATCGCGTTGGACGGACTTGCAGTATCTGCCAAATCTGAAGTTGCCATTAAATTGTGAGTGTGGGCAGGAATTTGATTGGCCGTTAGCGTACTGTCTTCTGCCCCACCTGTTTCGGCCAATGTGTAGGTTGTACCGCTGGAGGATGTACCAGAGTGAATGGGAACTCTTCCGCGCAAATCCGGTAAAGCAAAAGTGCTTTGGCCATCACCTCCATAAGTGGTGCCTATCAATTGAAATAATGTTTCATTCTCAGAAATGGAAAGAATCTGCCCTTCACAGAACATCCATCCTGCAGGAGCAAAGTTTCCTCCAAACATTCTGATTTCCCCAACGTAAGGTTGCGCCATATCTTTACTTTTTAAAGTTAATATTAATTTTGAGAAGGAAAAGCGCCTATTAGAGCAATGCAAAAATTCAAGGTAAGGAATGGCTGCATGTTTAAATGGGGCTGGTTTCCGCCGACACTGGTAAGAGATCCCGAGTTCATCGAAGTAAAATTTTGACTTTGGCCGCTATAAACTAAATTAGGAGCGGTATTAGCCACAAAATTTGAAGAGCTGGGTATATTGGTACTTGCCGTATCTGTTTTCGCCTGAAGTACATGGGTATGCTCAGGCAGCTCTGATATGCTTAAAGTATGGGCTTCTTCTCCGCCTTTTTCTCCTATTGTATGCCCATTTCCAAAATGAATGGGAGTCCTTCCTCTTAAATTCGGCAAAGCAAATGTTGTTTGTCCATTGCCGCCATACATAGTTCCCAATAGAGAAAACAAAGCTTGATTTTGATTTATAGGCAAAAACTGCCCATTACATAAAGCCCAGCCTTTCGGAGCAAAGTTAAAAGACACGATACGTATTTCTCCTAAATAAGGTGTTGCCATAATTTTGACTATTTATTAAGTTATTCAAGCAATTATATTAGGCCACAAAAGAATCAGCGGCAAAATTATGCTTTGAAATTATTTCTTTTTGGTATACAATAGAAGTGCCTTCTTTTATGATGATTTTTGTTACGGTGTGCTCTGCCGCTAAGTTAGTTTGAAGAGAAATACTGCCTTTTCTGGTATCATATCCATACGGATTTAATTTTTGCGTTGGCGCAGGAAATAAATAATGGGATAAATTAACCTTATTGCGATATATATTTAAATCACGCATTGCTACAGTAATAGCCTCCAAATCAAATCCAGATAAAGATCTTACAGATTTCCAGCTGCCATCTGAATCTTTTCCAAAGCATAGCAAAACATCATCCACTTTTCCAGCAGCCTCAGTTTGGAGATGCATGGGAAACATTTTTAAAAGTCCGTCAGAAGAACTGAAACAATAATTTCCTGAGCAGGCGTATCCTATTTTTTCCCAATTTAAAATAGATTTTTTATAGCAGTCCGCAAGAGACTGATCTAAAAGGAAAGCGTCAAAAAAAGTTATTTTTGAGAATGGGGCTAGAATATTATCTTCATCGTTTTCCAAGATAGAAAAATTTCCTAAAGTGCTCTGAGCAGCCATAGAGCCGCAGAAAAGAGTTGCTGCACCAACAAATCCGACATTTTTTATAAAATTTCTTCGTGCTAAATTGATCATAATTTCCTGCTTTTTTGTTAAAGTCCCAGTAAAAATAATAAAAGGAAATATTAAATGATAATTTTTTGTTAAATAACACAATAAAAATCACATTAGCACGTTAATTTATTCTTTTTTAAAGAAAACACTTATAAGGATAGATATACAGAGTAAGACTTACTCGTATCTTAGTCTATGTTTTAAATTCTGCATTTAATTTTTAGTTGTAGTTTTAACGCAATAATTCAAATCAACTCACCTAGCTGCCTCTTTAGCTGACCATAAATTTTATAAGCTATAAACATCCGGCGTTTATTTATAAAGCTATAAGCAGCTAAGTACTAGTCCTTTTTCTCCTTTCTTTATTTAAAGAACACTTTTTAAATACACTGCACTGCCGTACCAGTTTCCCCATCGCCGGCCAAAACAAAAAAGCAACAAAAGAAAACTAACTAACTAACTAACTAACTAACTAACTAACTAACTAACTAACTAACTTTTTAATAATCTTCCCATTTAACAAACGAACCTTTCCAGCCATCTTCCCCCTCACCGGTCAAATCATGCTGGAAATAAAGCCGAAGAATCTTAATGCTTTATTGCTCAAATCCAAAAATAAATCTTTAAAACAGCCGTAAAAATCACTAAACTTTTACTAAAGCAGATTGTACGTCTGTTTAATCTTTTTAAATGAGTCCTGAGCGTCAAATTCTTTCTTTCAATATGATTTGTTCCAAAACGTTTAACAAAATGCATTTTCTCATCAATCGGATACCTGTAGTTTTTAAGTCTGTCCGTAAATATTTTCTTAGCGTCAGATAATTTTAAAGTTTCCAAAACACGATTCAGAGTTTTATTGGTTCGTTTGCCTACATTAAAACTCACCACATTTTTAGAATTCTTTTCCAATGCATAAACCAGCCAGATATAATTTTTCTTGTGTCTGATATAAGTGCAAAGTTCATCGACTTCATAAGTTTTACCATTGCTGATAATTGGCTTGGTAATGTTTCTAGCAATTGAAACAATTCTTTTTAGTAATGTTGTAGCTGATATTTTCAATATTCTTGCCGTGCTTCTTATTCCTAATCCTTCTCTGGTGAACAGCACTATTTCCTGATTGATATCCTTTTTGTAAGCGTTGTAGCTATATTCAATCTGCTGTCTTTTTTTGCAAGCACAACATTTATAACGCTGATTTCCGTTAGATTGTAATCCATTTTTTATGCATTTACCATTGCAAAAATTACATTTTATTTTCATGACCTAATTTGAAACACTAAGGTAAGGTAAAAGCATTTTAAGGATTATTAAAAGACAAAAAATGAAAGAGACGACCTGATGGTCGTCTCTTTTTCTATTCAATAATTTAATTGTAATATTCTTTTTCAGTTAGTTACATGGATATATTATCAAAACACCTAATCTGAAACACTACCCAAATTATCAAGCTATGTTATAACTATTTTACTTTATCATTTTTCATGATAAACTTTCAATATTTTACAATCTTTCTTCTGTATCTCTATGTAAGCAACACCACCTTTTGTTGTATGTAATGTTCCTTCTACAGCCCACACATTTGGTGACTTCAACGTTGCTACAAACGGTCTCTGTTTATAAATCTTTTTACCATATATAGGCACTAAAATAGCTTCAGCTATTTTTATTGCAGTTTCATTATCAGGAACTAAATCCTTAAATACCAAATTAGGTTTATCTACCACAGATTTTACTACCTTTTGCGACTTGGTTTTCTCTTGGGAGCACGAATTAAAGAATATTAATAAAAAAACCACTAATAATACATTATGCTTTTTCATATTTTTAAAATTTAAGTTTATTTAGCTGGAATTGTTGGAATTAAAGGCTTAATTACTGGCCAAATATTAGTATTTGTTTTTTGTTTACTATCCGTAGTTGACTTTTCAGCCTTCTTTTCATTTGGGGAAATGTTATTTTTTTTATCAGGGTCTTTTGGGTCACTTGCTTGTGTCTCATTTACAATTGTTATTTCCTTAGTTTTAGGATTATATTTTTGAAGAGTTCCACTTGGAGTCGTTAAGTAGCCATTTAGACCTGTATTATCATTGCCTTTTTTGTCTCCACGAGAAAAATCATTATTAAAGTATTCTGAATCATATGCTCCGTGAGCGTGTATATCAGCAGTTGGTGTTGTTCCTTGTGGTGCATCACTAATTGTAACACCATCATTGTCGCCAAGAGCTGGTGGTGCATAGGAATATCTAACATTGCCTTTAGCATCAGTACTCTTTCCAATCGTTGAACCAAATTCTTTATTTTCACGAATCGATTTACCAGCATATTGCTGTCCCCAATTATTAGCCGCCTCCTTTTCAGTCCTAAATAACCTATACGCTTCCAATCCTTCTAATTCTCTCGAATCAATAACTCTGTTTTCAGAAAAATTATATGGCGACTGGAAACTATACTTCTCCGCTAACGGGTCAATAGACATAAATCTTCCAATTGCATAATCATAATTTCTCCACTTGAAGCTGTCCCAGTTCAATCCCAGCTCGTCCTGACGCTCCTGCTCTTGGAACTTATACTTATAAGGATTTACAAAACTTCTATTGTGTTGTAAGAACGTCCGTTTCTCTATTTCCTAGCGGTTCAAATGTAATATTTTTCATTTTAAATGATTCTTTTTTTGTTTGAAATAAGCAGTTATTGCTTCAAAGGCTTTACTGATACATAAGGCATTTATCAATTTAGTCTCGCATTTAGTAGCTTTTTCTGCTCTTTTGGGAAAAGCCATACTCATTGTACGCATTATTAGGAAAAAAGCTAAAACTATTACTAAGTCGTTCATAATCGTGATTTTAAATTTTTCGTTTACAAATTGAAATAATGATTTCTTGATTGATGGTTACAATATGTAACTTTCGTTGCGAATGTAATTTCAAGGTCTGAAACAAAATAGGACACTACATTTTCACAATAAAAGGCATCATGTTAATCATTTACAAATTGAAGAATGATTTTCTAAAATAGTTGTTATCATTGGTAACATTCTTCTTTGCGAAGGTAATTTTGTGCGGTGAAATAAAATAGGACACTAAATTTGGATTATTTTAATACCAAAAAACTCCAAATCAAACAGTTATGATTTAGAGTTTTATTGTAATTTTTAAAATTCCCAGTATTGACAAGGGATACAAGTAGGACAGTTTTATAATTTTTTTTTAGCTTTTTATTTTTGAATTTGGCAAATCAATTCCTTTAAAAAACTCTTCAAGGCTAATTTCCAGAACTCTACATATTTTAATAAGCGTCTTCAACTCGAAATTAGCTCCAGTTTCTAATCTCCAATAAGCAGAACGGCTCATCTCCAGAGCATATGCAATATGCTCGTAATTGGAATATCCTTTTGCTTTTCTTAGTTCTTTAAGTCTCAATGCAATTGCATTAAGTTCTTCCATATTGTTTGTTTGGGTAGAATCTTTCATACTCCAAATCTCAATATTTTGTCTTTTTTGTGGTACTCTATAATTTAGTACACTATAAAATAGAATTTTTAATATATTTGCCTGAATTTTAAATCAACTAAAAACTAAAAAAATGAATAAACCGTTAACAATTCTTGTTAGAATCTTTTTGGTAGGCTTTACACTTCTATGCTTGGGAGCTTATATGCTTAGCAAACATTACGATAACGAATGGGACAAAGACCATCCGAAAACAAAAAGCATGGAAGAGCTTAAAGCATGGGCACAGACAGCGATAGTTCAGGATTATTGTGAAAGCTACCGATTTGCAAAATCGTTCAGCAATGAAACAAAACGAGAAAAAGAGCTCTATTTTGTTGAAAGCAGACAATCAATATACGTACCGCAGGTTGTACGAAATGTAATCGAAGATAATGATTTGCCTGACAGCTATGTTGAAGAACTGCGCTCTTATGTTGATGCTGAAATTGACAAATGCAAATAGCATTACTATCTATAAAAGAGGGAAATCCCTCTTTTTTTTGTGTCAAATCGGAAAGTATTTATTAATCAGCTCACGCTGTTGCTGGCTGTCTGCTTTGATGTACTTCTCTGTTGTTCCAGGCCACTTATGTCCAGCAAGCTCCTGCACATGTTCCAATGGCAGTTTCTTTTCATTGAGCCAGTTGCAGATAACGCTCATTCTGATAGTTCTTGGGTTGAGCTTCTTATCTGGAAATAAAGGCTTTAATGGCTCAATCATTGCATGAATGCTGTTAACGGTGATAGGCTTTCCCAGCTTGCCGATAATCAGCTTATCGGTTGAGGTTCTGAGCATTTTGGGTCTGGCTTCGTTTAAATATTTGGAAAACAGCAGTATCTGTTTTGCTAGCAATGATAATTTTCGTCTGTTCAGATTACTGGATGCTTTGATGTAGATTGTTCCTTCATCCAAATCAATGTCCTGAACATTCAGCTTTATGATTTCATCGCTGGTCAAACCTTGATAAATCAACAGGTTTAAAAGAACGCTGTTTCTGGTGTCCAAATTCTCGTAACGGTTCTCACGTGCCAGAAGAAGCTCCAGCTCTTCGGAACTGAACAAATCCTGAACTTGAACAGCCTGATTACTGTTGACTTTGATGTTGAGCTTTCTGCATGGATGGTCTGTTCTGTAACCGCTCATAATCAGATAATCGTAGTATTTCTTTATAGCTGATAAAATGACAACCCGATATTTGCCGTTAGGCTGTTCTTGGCTGATTTCTTCCATATACTGCACTATGTTCCTGTATTTGTATCGTTTGGCTTTAGGATTACGCTTCAAAAAGTGGTTAATGGCAAACATATAGCTGTCGACAGTCTGCTTGCTGTAACTTTGGAGCAGGAAATTTTCAATTGTTGGTTTAGTCATAAGCATGTTGATTAAAAGGCTGTTACTGGTTTTCGTTTTTTGTTCCGAACTGCATAGATATAGGTTGTATTGATTCCTGAATGACCTAAAAATCCACGTATGAAATCTATTCCAGCATTCTTTTCCATCAAGTGATTGGCGATGCTGTGTCTGAGACAGTGAAGCGTTATCTCTTTCTGTATGAGCTTATAATCATTGGTCTGTTCAATCATTTTCTTTAGGGTGTTGTTGAGGTATTCGCCATTCATTCGCTTTCCGCTATCATGTATAAAAAACGCATCTTGAACTTTGTTTTCGCTGATTAATTTCTCATAACGTTCTTCGGTTATATACTTTCCGAGATATTCAACAACTATATCACTCATCGGGACTTCACGTCTTTTGCTTCCTTTTCCGTCTCTGACAATAAGCATTCCTTTGGAGAGCATGACATCCCTTACATTCAAAGCTGTTATTTCCGACCTTCGAAGCCCACAGCCGTAAGCCACTGATAGTAAAGCCCGCTGTAAATCGCTCTCACAATGCTGGTATATATTTCTGATTTCTTCAACGCTCAGGGCATTTCTTGCTTTTCCGTTTTCTTCCGAATAGCTTGGAATGTAATATGCATTTTCAATGTGCCTGTTCTCCAGAAGATTTGACACAAACAGTCCTAAAGCAAACAGATGGAACTTTATTGTCTTTCCTGCCAGCGTTCCTTTTCCTCGCAGTTTGGGTCTTTTTATCAGATATTCAAAGTAATTCACTGATTCTTTACCTGTTACGCTTTTGATATTGGTAATTCCCGAATCTTCCAGCCAGATAAGGAACTCCGATACAGCTTTCTGGTACATTGAGCCTTTTCCTTGCTTGTAATTCTTTACTCTTACATAGCTGTCAAACTCATTGAGCAGATTTTGAAATGCTGGTGTTTGTATTGTTTTTTTCATCTTTTCTCTGGTTTTAGAATCATCATTCGAAAATGCTTCTTAAGCACACTTTTCAAAATTGTGAATACTAGCTTTATATTGCCTGTATTTACTGGACTTCACGTGTTCTTTTAACTGTTTTTAATCTGGTCTAACTGCATTGCCATTTCTGTTTTTATCTTCGCTTTGAGCTTTTCCATATTGTCCCAATAGCTCACAACATACTTGAATCCTTTGTTTGCAGAACCTTCAACAGCTTGTATATATTCCAGTTCTTGCAGGGTCTGCATGTATTTGAAAGCTGAGGTTTTGCTGATATTAAGCTCTTGTCTTATCTCACGGGTCGTGAACCTATATGTAGTTCCGTTTGGCTGGCTCTTGACAAATCCTTTGAGTTTTTCAAAAAACTGTCTCGTGCTTTTATCGAGCTCGTCCACTTTGATAATAATGGAACTAAAGAATATCTTAACAGCTTTTTGAATGTCTTCAATAGTTGCTATAAGTCTTCCTTTATCATCTTTCTTCCGCTGGTATTGGTTCAGAATCGTTATCTGGGAAACAAAGCTCTGAAATTGGTCATTGAGCCTGCGGAGCATCTTAGCCTCTATTGGCAGTTCGATTTTATCGGCAAATGGATTCACTACAGTATAGCTTTTTAAAACACGCATACAGTTTCTAAGTAGCTGTTTCGCCTGCTGTTCGTTCTCAATGTTGCTGATGCCTGCATTTTTGAGATTCTGCGATTTGATGATGCGGAGCGTCTGCTCCAGACTTTCATCAACTCCCAAAACTACCGAACGGCTCATGTTATCATAGTAAACCTCTGCTTTGGTCGTGGCGGTAAGACTTGCAAAATGAGCATGAACCTTTTTCATTTTTCCTCGAGTGTTGCCCAGCATATCTTTTACTACCGTTGAACTGGTCAGGAACTTGGCTGACTGCATTTCTCGAAATGCAAATTGCGCTTCTTCATCGAGTCCGTCAAAATCTTGGATAATGATAAGCTTGTTCATCAGCTCTTTATCTTTGTAATGATATAGCGATTTGCTGGTAATTCTGGTCATGTTCATTACATCTTCTTGTGGCATGCAGTCCGCTATTGCGTTGATGAGGTGTGATTTGCCTTCACCCGAACTTCCTTGTACTAGTCCATGCATCAGATAAGGCATTTTATAGCTGGATGCCAGTACAAACAGCAGAATCCTGTTTTCTTCTTCTCCTACAATTCCGCTTTGTCCAAGCAGTTTGTCAACACTCTCCAGAAGACGGGGTTTAGAGAGGAATTCTATCGCTTTTTCATGCGCTTGAGGAGTGAGTTCCTTTTCTGAAAATTGGTCGGTTACAGGGTTCATTTCAGCGTTGAAGAGGTTTTCTCTATACTCTTCCAGCAGGTCTGTAAACTGTTTCAAATCAGCTTCAAGCAGATTGCCGTCAAATCCCTGCTTTTCACTCAGTTCTCGGCATTGGTTCTCAACGCTGGTGAAATCAAACAAATCGATTTTTACACGATGTTTTTTCTGGCTGTCCTTCTCTACAATCTGTAACGAGACTCTCAGGTTTCCCAAGTCCATCGGCAGACTGCCAATCGCATAGAATGTTCCTGTTTTTCCTCTATAGCCGATTTTGTAATCGCTGTGGATTTCAAGTGTCGGGACTGCTTTTTCCGTTTCTGTATTCTGTAAAAGTTCCACTATTCCACCAGTACCGTAATTCAGCCACATATCATTCATGCTGTGTCCGTCTGGGAGCTGAATCATATTTACTGGCAGTTCTGGTCTGATATTCTGTATTTGCGTTCTTATATCTTGCATAGTGTTAGCGTTTAATGATTATTATTTCTTCCAATTCGTGAAGGCTTTTAATAGCTTCTAAGTGCTGGGGCAATAACGTTCCGCTGTGCATTGCAATCACAGCATCTCTGTTCTCCAGTGCTTTGGACTGCAAAAAGCTTGCGCAGTCAATGACTGTCGGAACAATATAGAGCCTTTTAGTGAGCAGATTTGGATAAGATGGATAAATGCCTTCACTGTTGAGGTATTCTTCTTTAGGACTCTCCAAATCAAACCGTAAAGCGAAATAGTTTACAATTTGGTTCTCTTTGCTTAGCAGTGGAAAAATTAGTCCGTACCTTCCAAAAACGGTATAGGCTGTCAGGTCTTCTTTTCTCACACCCGCATCGCTCTTTTTAAGCATTCCTAAAGCTTCAAATTCATCTTTGGCTTCTTGGCTTTTATTGTGATGAAACTGTCCTGAATTAAAGCCGATTCTCAGTTCCGCATAATCCAATCCTATCTTATTCAGATATTCTTTCGGCTTTGTAGCTTTCACGCTTCGAATGCCAGTTTCAAAGGACTGGAACAGCGATTCTAAGTTTTGCATAAGCTTTAATTTTTTTTAGAGTTAAACACGTAATTTTTGGGCACAAGAATACTGCTTCGGATATTGCACCGAATTTGTAATATGAAATATAAATTTGATTTTTGAACTGATTGCTTAGCTTTACAATCTGCTCTTTTTCCACTCTTTAGCTACTAGAATGGCGAAATTTTCCTTGCAAGAATCTTTTCCTTTTGATTTTGTTTTACAAAGGTAGAGAAATTAAACATAACTCAAAAATGCGTAAAAACTTACAATTATTAAATTATCAACGCCATATAGATTTATATGGATTTAAAAACTCAATGCGCTGAAAATGAATAAATTACAAATTCATATAGATTTATATGGTTTTAATTTTTACTTTCTCAATATTTATTTAAAAAAAATCATTAAAATCAATGAAATTTTTACGAATAATTTTTTGGCTATATGCTCAAATATAGGTTACTTATCTCTTGTTCTCTGATTCCTAGATAGATTTTAGTAGTTGAAACGCTGGTATGATTGAACAGCTGGGACAATAACAATAATGCTTGGTCACTATATTTGTTTACTTCCCAGACTCTGCGACCTAGCGTTTTTCTCATAAAATGGCTTGAATACTGACCTTTTACATTGTATTTAGTGAATATATCTTTGAGTTTACTGTTCACATACTGTGTACTGAACGGTTTATCTCCAGACCTATTGGCAAACATCAAATCAGTTTCTTTGGCTTCAAGCTGGACAAACAATCTTTTAAGTATGATTTGCAGTTCTGGATTGATAGTCACTTTTCGGATTTTCTTGGTTTTCCTTTCCGTAATGATAAAATGCTCCTCATTCAAAACCTGATTCCAACGAAGCTGTAGTAGGTCAGAAATCCTCAGACCAATATAAGAACCTGTTGCAATCAGCAATGCAAATTTCAAATCATTGTCTCTCTCCAGTTTCAAAACGATAGTCTGCATTTTGTTCCACTCTAAAAAATCACTTGTTGTCTTTTGTCCTTTTAATGCCATTTTGCTTGATTTTAGTTTCACTTTTATACCTTAATATATGTATCTGAAAGCGGTCAATTCTTTATACCATGTAAACCATTGATTTCATTGGGTTTATATGATTGCTTTCACTTATTATCAAAAGTGAAACAAATGTCCAGGTCTATTTTGGATTGTGCAAGAAAAATCCTGGATTTCCTGGGCTCATAGATTTTTGAGCCATTTCTGAGCATAAAAAAACGAGGTCTTTAGCCTCGTTCTTTAGATTGTATTAATTTTTGAAACTCTGAGAATTCTGCATTTGTGAAATCTTTCATTTTAAAACTGATTTGCAGTTTTAGCGGTTCTGACAGCAATATCTTTTTCAACTGAGAAAGTTTAAGCTTAACTCTCATCTGTTGAGGTGTTTGCACTATTATTGATAAAATCCCAATCTTCGCCATTTAGACCTTTTTTCGATATGTAGAACAATCCTGCTTTATAGCGGTCATAGATGCTCACATCAACTCTGTCATAGCTAAAATGCTCCTGAACGTCACTTATAATACTCTCATGAAGCTTTTTATCTTCAACATGTAAAACAAAGTGATTGTGAAAACCTTTTCTATTGGTAAACGGTTCTGTTGTAAAAAACATTCGCAAGTCAGTTGAATCGTGATATTTTTCATTCAGATAGTCATAAAGAGAGTGCATCTGCTTAAAACAGCTGTTCTTATTACGCTCCGTTTTATAGGCAACCGTAAAGAAAAAGCTCCAATCCATCTGCCAGAACGTATGCTGTAAACTCTCTTTATCTGTTAAACAGTCAATAAGATTTCGCATTGACTGATTCTCTTGTCTAAGTATTTTGTTTTCATCAAACATGATTTCAGAATCAAAATATCTTGCATGGTCTACAGGAAACAATCTTTTTCCAGTACTCATTTTAGTTTCTAAGAATAAGTCTTCATTCTTTTTATAAAATCTATAGATTGTACTTTTACTTGATTTTGTGCTTATTATGAATTTCTTTAAATTCTCATATTTCATTTTATTAGTTGATTAGTACCTCATTATTGTATAGATACAGGAACTCCATACAAGAGAGTTAGTCAAGCATCTTTACAATAAATACTATCAAACTTTGAAAAGTGTAGCTTTTTGGCACTTTTTTTTGAGAAATATTTTCAGAATTGGAAAAATAAGTGTTCCAAAATGATACTGTGTTTTATCTGAGCCAAGAATTAAGAGATTTTTCGTTTATCACATCGAGCATATAGACTGTAATATGTGTACAGTTTATAGTGCAGGCAGGTAATTTGATACTCCAAATCGTGGAATTTAGCATTGAAATAGGCGATATAGGAAGTGAGGACTCAACAATCTTTATTTTGATTGCATCTAGTCACTTGGGAATAAGTACGTGCTAATGTTAAGCTTTAATCTTCACTATAAGAGCTATAAAAGCAAAAGCCACTCCGTTATGGAATGGCTTTTATCTTAATAGTGCCAACTACTAGAGCTTTTGCGCCAGTAGTTTTTCTTTATCGAACTATTCTAAAATATCTTTTTCAATTTCTTTAGGCATTTTAACTGGCAGTTTATCTTGATTTTTATAAGTGATTGTGGTTTCTGAAAAAATGGAATTTTGTTCAAGCCAAACAGAAGAACCTATATCACTACTATAAACCCATAAGGCTTTATTAGCATCATCCCAATATAAATACCAATTATGTATATTGCTTATTCCTTCAGTTGATGTAACGACACTATGCTTAGAATTGTCGCTCACATTGAAAGATATAATATCATCATTATTCTCTACTTTTATAGTATACATACTTTTTGTTTTGAATTCTCCAATATGGTCTATTTTACCTTCACCTTTCCATTGTTCGTTTTCTTTTTTGACGCATGATATCATTGTTAACAATATCATAAAATACATTATTAGTTTACTTGTAGCTAAATTTATCATTCCATTTTATTTTAACGTTATAATCTTTCGGTGAATAAAATACATTAAGCAGATTTGACATCATAATATCATCTCCATAATTTTTATTCGGGTCGATTTTATCATTCCAAATTATTTGAACATTGAAATCAAATTGAGAGGTTTTAGAATTGTATTCAACAGTTCCTTTCATTTGAGTATCACCAACCTTTTTATTAGAACCATGTAACATTTCATAACCAGTAAAATATCCATTTTCAATTTCTGCATGAAATGTGAAATCAACATCAATTTTTCCTTCTTTTTTGATATATTCTCTAAAACCATACAAATAATTCATAGCCGCTTCTTCAATTTGTTCTGGTAATAATCCATTTGCTTTCATGTAATCTCCCCATTCTTTATTCGATAATTCAAGATTTTTACCTGAACCATTCAACCAATGGCTTAACAACTCCTGACCTCGAGCATCAAAAAGAACACTACCACTTGTTAATCTACCTCTATTATCATCTCTCTGTCTTAAAGCTCTTCTTCTGCCTGTATCTGATTTAGTTGAACTTGCTTTTTTCTTTTTATCCTTTTCCTTGCCATTACCATCTAAACCATAAGCCGCTAACGCTTCTTCTTGAGTAATTACATCTCCATTACCATTAACATAGTTACCTGAACCATAATCATAATGCTCACCATCTCGACCACTTGGGTCAACCCAATAAACAGGATTATTATTAAATGCACCATATGTTGATGCATCATGATGTGTAACTGGGTCTATAACATTCCATCTGGCTATTGCAGGGTCATACATACGAGCATCCATAGCATACATGTTAAGACCCAGCTCGTCCTGCAACTCTTTTCCATTGTACTTATACTTATTAGTACTTTCTTGCAACGCAACATAACCCTCATGTTTTAATCCAAATGGATAATAATGGGTCTCGTCAATAATCTCAAGACCGTTTTGTGCATTTTTAGTATAACTCAAACGTATATTGCCTAAATGGTCTTTGTACTGAAACACATAGGATAATGCACCGTTTGTGTTTTTAACATATCCCTCTGCTGTAGGGAAAAATTCAAGAACGTTATCTTTATATTGATAGCCGCCTAGATAATCGGCTTTAACTGCAAGAGTTCCTTCATTGATAATTTTACCAAGTTTTTGTCCGGCTGCGTTGTAAATATACTCAATTGAGTTTCCTGTTCCAAATGTAATCTTTTTAGGAAGATTTAAATGATTGTAAGTTATTAATGTAATATTTTTATTCTTGTCCAAAATCATATTTCCATTATCATCATAATCAAAGTCATCGCCGGTTTTATTGTTGTCTTTAAACCCTTGATTATCATTTCCAGCAGGATTTTCTGTAACTTTCATCAGCTGGTTTGAGTTTTCATTTCGATAAGAATATGTCAAATCATCAATCTTAAAAGTTATCGAAGGCGCATCACTGCCGCCAAATCTTTCTAAGAATTTTATATTGCCATTTTTATCATACATTAAACTTTCATTATAAGCACCAGATACCGATATGGCATCTTCGGGTTTTGCATACACTGCAGAGGTTAATCTGTTTAGTTTATCATATTCGTATCTATACGAACGCAGTGAAAAATCACTTGAGGTACGCCATGCTGTTTCAGAAATGTTTCCGTTATATAAACTTGTTATATCTGAACTGCTTGGTTTATCATAATTAATTTTAAAAGCAAATAAATCGGTTAAACCTAAATCTGCCTGCAGATTGCCTGTTTGATTAATTGCCGTGAGCCAGCCTCTAATGTTGTATTTATAATCCACTTTCTGCAATGGATTTCCGGTGCTGTTTCCTGTTTTTTTACTTATCAGCTGTCCCAGATCATCATAAGTATTAGAAGCCAGAAGTTCTACCGCACCTCCGTTTATCTGATGCGTGTGCGTAAGCAGACGATCCTGCGGAGAATATGCAAATTCTTCCTTTACAGTTAATTCTGCAGCACCTGAGGTTCTTTTGTGTTTTGAAATACTATAAAGAGTTTTCCCTGTAAAATCGAGCTTAACATCGGTTTGAGTATAGCCTCCTAAATGGTTTTGCATATAGGTGCGTACTGGTCGTGCTTTAAGATCGTATAAGGTTGTACTGATTTCTCCATCTTTATTTGAAGCCGTAGTTAAAGTTCTGGTCCAGTTTCCTGTCGCCAAACCTTTTACATTACTTAAAACAGGATCGCCTTCTATTGCAGAAGGAACTGCTGGTGCGTTTGGATAAGCATAATTGTCATAATAGTTAACCGTTAAAAGTTTAATATTTTTAGGTTCAATCGCATTACTGTAATATACCTGTATATCATCAACAGAGCCTGATGCCTCTTTGGTTTCAAATGATACTGTTTCATTATTTTTGGTATCCTGAAATGCTTTTCTCGCTGCAGAATTGCAGGTCTGATTACTCCATCCGGTGTAAACAGGACGTCCGAAAGCATCGTATTTAGTAATCATCCATCCTATTGAACTGTCGTCTTTAAACGGAGAGAATGCAGGACCTGTGGCAACAGGTTTATCAAGTTTATCGTAGACAATAAACTCCCACTGTTTTCCCGGCAGTTTTTTCTCAACTAAACGATTGCGGTAATCATATTTGTACTGGTAACATAAATCGTTTAAAATATCTGTATTGATTACACCGTCTGCTTTTGGAGGAATTACATAGGTTAAATTTCCGTAAATATCATAAACATAATGGGTATCGTGTTTTTCTCCATTATTATAGGTTCTTTTTAAAACTACTTGTCCTTCTTTATTTTTAAACTCTACAGTTGACCCTGAAGATTCAACAGGACTGCTTCCTGTATTTTCATCATAGGTTATATTTTTATACAATTCGTTTTTAACATACGATCCCGAATCCTGAAAACTAATTTCATACAATCCAGAATCGGCATTCCACGAGGTATTTGCTTTATATAATTTTACTTCTCCATCTGTATTGGTATCATATCTTAATTTAATCTCATGACCGCTATCCATAGCCCATGAAGCTCCAGGTGCCGCCTGTTTTAAAACTCTGTTTAAAGGTGAAGATTCAAGCATTTTTTGAGAAAATGGATTAGTGGTATTTTCATAAGCATCATTACTGTAGAAAGTTATCGTATTGTCTTTGGCACTTTCTTCATATGCCATTGTTGTGCCTTGTGATTTATAAGGCAGATATTCCTGAATTTGCCTTCCAATATCATCGTAATCAATATGCGTAATAATATCACTTCCAGATGAAGATTGTTTATTTGAAATCTGCTGTATGGGTCTGCCCAGTCCGTCAAAATAGGTAATACTGCTTTGTGCCTGATCTGCTGCAGGAAAATCTACTATAGCGGTTAAAGGCTGTTTATAGGTTTTGGTAATTATATAATTCTGATCTGTTGATGGTGTTGTTACGGCAGAGCAGTCTGAATATGTTCCTGTAATAAGAGGACAGTTGTCTAAATTATTTAAAACATAGTTTCCATTTGGAATGCCACACTGCTGTACAAAATTAGCAGGATCTCCTAAACCATCTAAATCATCATCTAAATACCATATTGTGTTAGGATTAATTGAGGCATCGTTATCGTTGCAGTCAGTATTATTATCTACATATCCCGGTCTGGAAACACTTGCTGCAGACATGTTCAATGCGTATCCAAAACCATCTCCGTCACCATCTTTATAAACGGTGTGAGGTGCAATATTAGTTATATAAATATCTGTGTCGCTGTAATCTGCACTGTTAGCCACATAGCCTGCAGGCGGCACGCTGTAATAAACACTTTTATTTTTATTTCCATACCCGTCTCCATCAGCATCCTGATAAAAATACTGGGGAGCTATATTGGTAATATTTACTGTTGAATCATCGTAATCTAAGACATTATTAACATACCCTGCAGGTTGTAAACAACTTAATACGCCGCCAGTGTAGAGCTCTCCATAACCATCTCCATCCTGATCAAGATACCATCTTGTCTTGGGGTTTATAGATGCGTCGTTATCATTGCAATCATTTCCATTGGAAACCCAATTAGAAGGAGCATAACTGCGATACACACTCGCATATGGATCCCCATAACCATCGCGATCTTTATCTTGATAATAGTATTGCGGCGCGCGGTCAGTAACCTCTGCATTCGTATCATCGTAATCTGAATTATTTCTTACATAACCTGCTACTGGAGTACAGCTCTGAATTTTTAAAGCATTCCAGCCAAAGCCATCACCGTCACCATCATAATACCAAACATTTAAAGGGTTTATTGACGGGTCATTATCATTACAATCAAGATTATTGAAAGACCAGTCATTAGGATGAACACTAAAATATCCACTTATGGACGGATTACCAAAGCCGTCTTTATCTGCATCATAATAAAAAATCTGCGGCGGTATATTTGTTATATTTCGATTTGAGTCATCATAATCTCCCGCAGTACGTATATAGCCTGCCGGCTGTGTACACTGAACAATAACCTGTCTGCTATCCCCATATCCATCGCGATCTGCATCAAGATACCAAGTCGTATTAGGGTTTATCCAGTATTCAAAATCGTCACAATCCAAATTATTAGCTACATATCCATTTGGCATACTGCTGTAATAGACGTAATTAGATGGATTTCCATAACCATCAAGATCTGCATCACGAAAAAAATACTGCGGTGCGATATTGGTGATATTACCTGTCGAATCATCATAATCAGAGGCGTTTTTAACATAACCTGAAGGCTGCAGGCAGCTTTTCATTGAAGAAGAACTCCAGCCATAACCATCGCCGTCCGCATCTCTATACCACACATTGTTCGGGTTTATAGAAGCGTCGTTATCATTACAATCACCATCTTGGTCAACATATCCGGGGCGACTGGTACTCGCATATGAAATTACACTTGAGTTTCCAAACCCATCCCCATCTTTATCCTGATAAACAGTATGAGGAGGTATATTTGTAATGTATTTATTCCCATCATCGAGATCTGTCTTATTAGAAACGTAACCGCTAGGTTTAGTATTTTTTATAACAGATACATCAGGATTTCCGTACCCGTCTCCATCTGCATCTCTAAACCAAGGATATCCTGTGGGATCCCCGCCTCCTGGATCAACAACAGCCTGAATTTTTAAATTAGATTTTACAGACTTTATTATTGTATCCTGAGAATAACTGAAAAAAGCAGTTATTTGAAATAGTAATATAAATATTCTTTTTTTCATTTCTTTTTACTAATTAGTTTTTAAAATGATATCGATTTTCAGACACTACATGCCCCTGTGCGTCTTTAATAGTTTTTAAACGATTAAATTCGTCATAAGAATAAGTTGTTGTGTTTCCTTTTGGATCTGTAACTGTACTAATTCCAATCATAGGCAAATAGGTGTAAGTTGTTACCATGGCATTTGATAAAGCATTTCTCAAACTATTTAAATTACTAAGAAGGTCAATTTCAGTTCCCGTATCAGATTTAGTCTGGAGATTTGAAACATAATTCTGCACATCACTATAAGAAGCATTTTCTATTTTAGCAATTGGCTGTGTTTTATTGTACCCCCATATAATTGCCGTTGGAACACCGCCGTCTAGTGTATATTGGAGTATATTACCTCTATCATCATATTGATTAAAAACAATCTTTTTCTCGAGATTTCCTATACCTGTGATATTACTATTTGCATTAGGAAACTTAGCAGAATACACAGCATTTGGCAATAATAAATTATTGTAAGTTATTAACTGTTCTGATAATTTATTATTTCCTGTAAATGTCTGTGTGTTTAGCGGGGAAAGAATATTTTTTTCAGCCAATTCTGCTGCAAATGGTTTTCCAGACATTTCGGCATCTTTTGCATTAAAATATTTAGTAGTTATTGTTTCTTTTTTAGAATTAGTTTTAGTTTGTGATGACAATTGCACATGATTAATGCCATTGTAATTGTAAATTGCAGTATTACAAATAGGATTTGATCCACTAACATCATAAGTAATGTCCTGACTTGATTTTAAGTAATACCAAAAACCTATATTTTTATAAGATACAATACTTAGGTTATCAATATTTTCCAGGTTTGAAATTGTTTTTGGCAATTGTACTCCATAACAAGGATGTTCAATAAAAGTTGTTTTATTATCATTACCGGGAGCAATACAGGTATAATAGCTTTTACCTTTAATTAAGTTGTCTACAAGATTGTCAGAATAAACATGTTTATGCACAGCAACACATGATATATATTTGGTCCTCTTTGATAAATCCGCTTGAGTACACACATAATTAACCGATGCAGAAGCAATCTTTTCATAATTTTTCCTTGAACTAAACGATCTTACTTCTTTTCTAAACTCATATCTTTCTTCATAAATATTAATTGTCTCTTTTATTGTCTTTAGCTCTTTATTGAAATAATCGATTTTTTTTAATAAACCATTATCCCAGCCCAAATTACTTAGAGGTGCATTTCTAACTTCATAATTTCCAAACACAAATCCATCAGGAGCATCACGATGTACAATAAATTCGTGCTCTTCACCTCCATTTAAGAAATTATTCCCATACGAAATAGTGACATATTGATAAAAAACATTTGAATTTCCTGTATCAAATAGAGAAACAAGACTACTGGAAGAAAGATTCACTAACGTTTTACTGGTAACGACTCCATAAATCCCTGCTACTGGAGATTCCATAATTCGATCGACTCTAAAACGATCAATATAATAAGGGTCTTGTCCTTTGTTCCCGCTTGATTTGCTTAGGTCATCTTTTTTCGCATAAAGAAATTTTTTAACTACAGGCTCGGGTTTATTTAAAGAATAATCTAAAGTCTGTGCCACTCTTATTCCTCCTGTTTTAATATTTGACGCTAATTCAACTGGAGGTGTTGGGTAGTAATTAAAATTTAAAGTAGATGATGTACATGTGAAATCAGCCTCTAAAGTCAGTTTATATTCGTGATTTAGTTCTGCAGTAAAAAAAAGATTTTTTGCCTCCGGCTCTGTATTTGGTCTTATTGTATACATATTACCATTGCTGACAACACTTTCATTGTCTGATCTTTTTAGTGGAATATATTTGTTTGTTGTGTTGTCATAAACACTTATATATGCTTGATTTTTGCCAACATTTAAGTTTGCGTCTAAGCAGTTAAAGCTTACTCCGCCTACTAATGAAATGTCTTGAGGAGTAGGGTTTATAAAACTAGTTGTTTTAACGGCACTATAAGTTTGTTCTGTAGTAACAACATTTAAACTTTTATAAGTTTTAGGAGGATAAACCAGCTTAGTTCCATAATATGTATTAGCCTCATAATCAAAAATAGTATAGCCTTTTGTTGGATAAGTAATTTTTTTCAGCAGTCCTTTTACTGCATAATCTGAATCAGGTTCTTTGTCTGCTCCATTATAATTTACATTACTAAATTCGTAGAGAGTAATACCTTTAGGAACTAAGTTTAAATTACTTTTTCCATTAAAATATCCCCAATGATCCTGGCTGTATGATAATCTTTGAGGCAGATTATTTCTATCCTCATATTCGAATTGATAGTTTTGATTAATATCTTTAAATTGGATCTTATCAAGAAAAACCCTTTTATTTGTTGTAGTAGTGTATGTAAAACCTACATTTTCAATTTCTTTTGCTGTTTTATCTTTTACAATTATTTTTTCGATTTTTCGATTTCCAGATGTAACATCAGCACTTGCAGAAGAAAGATATGTAAATGAAATCTCTCCATATTCTGGGTTGGTGCTTTTTATCGATTTTATTGATTTTCCATTTAAAGTAATTGTATGATCACAAACTGAGCTTAATGAAGGTGAAAAATTTTCAAGACTGCCACCTTGATCATATTGTATTCTTGGGGATAACATTCTGAAAGTCTGCGATTTTGAAGTTATGTAATTAGAAACTTCGCTGTTATAAAAAAACTGAATCACGTCACCTTTTGGATGAACAATTTTGCTTAAATACCACGATGATATAGTCGTAATGGGAATAGAATGTCCTGATCCAACAACTCTTTGAGAAGTAATTTCCTTATCATTAAAAAAGTACTTCACCCCATCAGGTGTGGTTATTACAAAATCAAAACCGTCAGAAGAAACAGTACAATTTATTTGAAAATCCTGAGCAGGCATTAAAACTATACCTCCATCATTGTCAAATACAAATTTGCCTGAATACTTTCCAAAATTAAAACTAAAAAGATCGGCTTCTGTATCTACATCATTTTCTCCAATATATTGATAAAATTCAAGAGCTTGCGGCGAATATCGGCCCATCTCTTCTGTCATTGAGATCGGAATAGGATATTCTCCTCTCTCTTCATCCGGCTTATCTCTTACTATTCTTGTTATAACTCCTCCAAAACTTAAATTCCAGCTTTGCCCGATGTTTGATGATATTTCGTCAACCTTAACGCCATTCGAACTATAAAACATGCTGACAGGCACTTCTAAATTTGCTGTTTTATAAGTATAAATTGGAATATTAATGTTTTGAGAACCTGTGAACAACCCAACAGGTGTGTTGCCATATGTTCCTAATCCGTAAGCTGTTGGTGAAGGCGGTATAATATTAGGAACGAATTTACTTGGATCATTTTCTGTCTGCCCATAAGTAAGCGTGGACATCAGCATAAAAAGAAAAATACTAATTAAGCCTTTTAAATTGTAGTTTATTTTAAACATTTTCTATCGTACGGTTTTAATTACTTTAACTGACTCTGTTTTTACATCAGTCTTAATTTTAATGATATAAATTCCCTCTGCATAATGACTTAAGTCAACAGGAACGGTTCTGCTGTTGATACTGAACTGTTGTAAAATCCTGCCTAAAATATCAATGACCGAAGCTGTTCCTTCTGTAAAATCATAGCCTATAATTACGTTGGTGTAAGTAACAGCAGGATTTGGAATAGCCTCAATACTTGCTTTTACTTTTTCAACTTTAGCCTTATCTTTCAGCTTCACAACCCAAAAATCATTTCCTCCTATGGTTGATTTTTTATCTTTTGAAGAACCTGAATTTGATGTTCCCGCCATTAAATAGCCTCCGTCTCTGGTTTCTATAAGTTTTCGCAGAATATCTTCTCCGGCACTCCCAACGGTTTTCTTCCATAATTCTTCTCCTTTTTCATCTATCTTTAATGCGATATAATCATTAATTCCTTCCTTATCCTTTCCAGTCCCGGCTTTTTTAGCGGCATCTCCAAGCAAAGACTGCTTAGCTTCAGATTTTGCGTAACCTCCAATTAAATAAGTGTTATCATTATTTTCTACAAGGGAAGTTAAAATATCTACTTTTCCAAAATCATAAGTTTTACTCCATACAACTCCTCCTTCGTGGTCTAGTCTCAAAATCCAAAAATCAGTTCCATTACTTACGATTCCTCCAAGGGTGGTCAAAGGATTTGTACTGTTGGAATTGCCTCCCAGAATATAGCCGCCATCTGCCGTTTGATGAATTACATAAGGCTGGTCATCGCCATCTCCTCCATACGATGACTGCCATTGAACAGCACCTGAGTCATCTATTTTAATAATCCAGTAATCACCCACTCCCTTATTAGCGTCAGCTTTATCTCCTGAAACAGGTGAATTTGAATATCCTGCCAAAATATAGCCGTTATCAGCTGTTTGTTCCATGCTTCTTAATACATCAGCATATTTACCACCGTAAGTTTTCTGCCACTCGATAACTCCTTCTTTATCGAGTTTTACGATCCAGTAATCCATATTACCACGGCTTTTTTCTGATTTGCTGTATAAATCTGTTTGAGGAAAAGCGTCCATTTTTCCTTCTGCCTTAATATTTGTAACAGAAGAAGGGCTTGAGCTCGATGAGCCGCCTAAAATATAACCGCCGTCTTTGGTCTGGAAAGCACATAAAAGTTCATCCTGACCATCACCGCCAATAGTTCTCTGCCATTGCTCTTCACCGGAAGCGTCTAGTTTGATAACCCAAAAATCAGTAAGGCCTTTACAATTGTCTTTTTTCTGAAAACTGTTTCCTGAACTTGAAGTTCCTGCCAGAATAAAACCTCCGTCTCTGGTTCCTTTTATACTTTGAAGAAGATCAAATCCATTTCCTCCAATACTTTTCTGCCAGTCGAGTTCTCCTTTTTCATTCATTTTCCAGATCCAATAATCAAGATCTCCATGATTATCTTCGTCTTTATTTCCGGTTTTGTTAGAAAGGGAGCTGCCAGCCAGAATAAACCCATAGTCGGCTGTAGGCTGTGCATCAAAAAGGTAATCTGCATGAATGCCGCCATAAGACTTTTCCCAAAGAATATCTTGTGAGTAAGTTAAAAACGACAATAAAATAAAAAATAAGAGGTAGTTTTTTTTCATAAGCATTAGGATCATCATTATATAAATTTTACAGGCAAATTTATAAGGAACATCCACTAAAATATTATCCTTTTTTTTAACATGATATTTATTTGTTCAACTGTGAAAAAACGCAGAACACAAAAACCTAAAGATCAAAACTTTAAGAAAACAAATCATAAAATTAAAGTAAAAAAATGGGTATTAATACTTAGCTTTTTACTTATGAAAGAGACAGAAGAAATTTTCATTTTTATGGAATCGAAATAAAAATTGTTTTATAAAACAGATAAAAACAAAATAAGGTTACAACTATGCAGTCCATTTTAAGTTTATTATCAATTATAAATAATCTAAAAATGCAGTTTGAGAATTCTGAATAGTTAAATAGACAGACATAAAGAATTTGTTTATCATTTAGATGTAAAACATCGACTGCTTAGATGGTTTGAAAAATCATGTGAAAAGTGAAAGTCCGGCTTATAATAATTCATAACCAGCCAAAAGAGGTCAATTAAAGACAGTACCGGATGTGCAGTTCTCCAAAAAGCGACCTGCTTCCCACAGCCCCGATAGAAGCGGAAATCCTTCTGCGCCGGGGTTCGGCGCAGAAGATTAGAGCGGATAGCGGGAAAAAGCTCCTGAAAAACAACATTAAACCTAAAGTAATACAACCGGTCCTGTCAAGTATCACAGGCGCATAAAGGATTTAAATGAATACGGCTGTATAAACTACATCCCTAAAAAAAATAGAAACCAGAAAAGCATCATTTATTTTCTTGTTTAAAAACGCAGCTGCTATTTTTTGGGTGCAAAAACTAGAACCGTTTTTAAATGTTTAGTAATTTAAATTTTGTGGCAAAATCGTGGCACTTGCAGTTTTAGGAAACGATAAGCATAGTAAAATCAAGGCCTAAGGAGCTTAGGTTCGAAACTGTATACCCACATCAATTACACAGTTGTACTCAGCGGACTGTTCAGGGAAACCTATCAGATTGTCCTGTTCAACGATACTGAAGAAATGCTTTCGCTCTATCAGGCAATGGACAGGATGAAAACCCACTACGGATTTGACGCCGTGAGGAGATGCGCATGCGTCTCTTTCAAACCTAACAATAAAGACGAAATTTTAAAACGCAAAAAATAAATCATGTTTCTCAACTGCCACGCCTATCATTCCCTGCGCTGCGGCAACATTCCGCTGGATGATTTTCCCTGTGACAAATGTTCTTTTCGAGAGAATTATTGTTTGCAGCAAAACAGCTTGATGCAGCAGCTATGCTGCATATCAGTATTTGAAGCATATACCCGTATGATATTGGATCTGCCTGCTTGTCTGATAGCTATTTTATAACTGGAATTCATTATTCTGTAAAGAAAATTGTACCTCTCCGCTATAATTTTGCTAAGAAAGAATTACACGGCCGCAACGATCCTCTCTGCGGGGCAATCCCGTAGCGGCAGACGACAGCAAGAAATAAATTTAAAATATAATGTGATGAAAACAGATACAAAGGGAAACCAGCGTCAGGATGACAAAAATTTCCAAAATACAGCATCAGGCAAGCAGGGACAGCTGAAAACTGCCTCCCCTGCCGCCCACCCGTTTACAGAGAATGCCGAACCCGATTATGGAGATGATCTGAGCACGGAAGAGATCGGCAGCGGTTCCGATCAACAAAAACCTTCAGACGCGGAGCAGCAGAAATTAAAAGTCCGCAATTCAGACGTGCAGGACAGTGATAAAGACAGTAATCCATACGATTCAGAAAATCTTGATAATGAAACGGGCAGCGAATCCAAAGATATAACCGAGAAGGATATTGAAGAGAATCTTATAAATAATGATCCTTCTGAAGGTTTTGAAACTGACATTGACGCGCTCCAGAGTGATGAAACTCAAAACAGCGGCTTTGAAACCATTGAACCCGATCACGATAATCCCGTAAACAAGGAATTTGAAATTGGGGAGCTTGGCAATCAAGAACTTAAAGAAGATGAACGCGTCCGAGATGAAACAGCTAATGGTTCAGTCCACAATTACAGACCATCGCAGCGAAAATTTTAATACACTTACATTTTTTCCTTAAAAAAAAACCGTTACGAATAACGGTTTTTTTATATGATTTCTTTTTATAACCGCATCAGACAGCCGGGTACTCCCTCTATTTAATAATCTGCCGATTGCCAATCAGCCTATACTGCTGAATTATCACATACATCCTAGCTGCTTAAAATTATATAACAAAGGGCAAAAAAAATGTAAGAACAGGATTTTGAGCGTACATTATTTTTATTGAGTCAAGTACATTTTAAGCTAACCAAAAAACAAATATTTATGAAAGCACTATTTTCCAAAGTTGTGATACTATCGATTTTAATGGCGGCGCTGCACATCAGCTGTGAAGCGCTATGCGAAGATGAAAATGATGCCTCGAACCGCAAAGAAAATTATATAATCAAAAACGACTCACTTGCTGTTTCAAAAAATTAATGACTGCAGGAAAGCTTGGCAGCTCTCAGCCGCCTTATAACAGTTTCTGAGTCTGCATCCTTGTAATACGTCCTTTGCCCATCATGATGCCTGCTACAGTGCGCACAAGAATGACCTTTGCATTTAATTGGCTGACAGTAAAAATCAATAATAATCTGAAAATAATGTAATTAAACAGATACAGACTGTAATATAGTCCGGCTTTCTACGGTAACTTTACTGCTCTTTAAATTACAAGAAAAGAAAAGACTGCAGATAAAGCAGCATTTATTAACTATCTAATTTTAACATTATGATACCACAAGAAAACTACGATACTTACCGTCAGGACGACAGTCTGTATCATATGGGGGAAGAATCCATCCAGTCCGAAACCATGGAACATACCGATCCGGGCGTGAACCAGCATTATAAGGACGAAAGGTCTGCCGACCACCAGCCTACCGAACTGGATCATGACGATGCCGACAGAAGAACTTTAGATGAATCTGAGGCCGATGAAGATGATGAGGATTAAAGATATTACTTTTTCCGAGGATGACCAAAGTATATAAGCCTGCGTGATGCAATCATCTCGCAGGCTTTTTTAATCTATTATTTTACGGGGCGGCAATTAATCTGGCAGCTGGTCAATGCTGACTGGTTCTATCCTTGCCTTAGCATTCATATGGTGCCTGTAGCGGCTTGAAGTTTCATAGGCCAGTTGTCTCACGCGCATAATATTGCCCAGCGGGCGGTGATCAGCCAGGCAGTGAAACGGATTAAAACTCAACGTGTCGTCTGCATACACACGGCGCTCGGGACTGAAAGTTTGCTGCGGATGAAAAGTAATTTTACCAACAGGCTGATAAGGACTCTGGTCCTCGGGCCACTGCACGGATCCGTCTTCCACCGGCATCAGTTCTAAATCGGTGCAGAGCTGTGCGCCGATTTCATATTCCGCTGTAGCAGACTGGAAAAAATCAGCAACAATTTTTGTTAAAAAAGCGTGCTCATCTTCGTCGATAATATCCTTATCAATTTTCTTCCCCGCTAATTCCTTTACATTATCCGAAAGCGGCTTTACATTTATTTTGGCTACATAATCCCCAAAACGCAGCGCTGCCATACTGAAATAAGTATCCCCAAGGATATGCGGTCCCGGTGCGCTCAATTGATTGGTATCATCAGCAAGACCTACTGCGGCAAGTACATTCTGCACCCCGACAGCGGCCTTCTGCGCGATTTCCTGAAAGAGCTCCCCGCTGTCGGCCTGCTTTTCCAGCCCCTCCTGCATCTTGAGGTATTCCTTTATCGTTCCGGTTGGAATGACAGGATAATTTACCATAAGAAAGTCCTGGGTCACAGCGTCTGAGAGTTCTGGCAGCAGCTTTTCTCCTTCCACTCCGATTACTTTTATGGCCATACCCCTGAATGCTGACATTTTATCGGGTACGATGGAGCCCTGCGCCGTTGATAAACGCACAATAACAGGATAGGTTCTGGCCTTTGCAAACAACCCCTGTGCCAGATGTTCGGGCAGGTTATCATATACCTTAAGCTCGCCTTTCAATACAGCATGGCTTTTGGCATGCGCATCGCGTATGGCATGTCGGTATTTCTCGTACATCAGGCGGTTAACCCTTGCCATCGAATCCACGATCTTCCGGCTTATTTCAAGCTCATCGGGCTGTATAACTTCGATCGAATCACTATAAGGAATATACTCTATCATGTATGGTATGTTATTGTTTTTTTAATCTTTTATTTTTTCACAGGATTAAATACAGCCTGCTGCAGCGAGAATTTTTTCGATGGAACATTATTTCCTTCCGTAAGCTCGCTGAAGTTCGCATTCATGATCCAGGTCTCACTGCCCGAAATAGCCGCTGTCGACGGAAAGGCAAACCGGTCCTCCACTGAAGTGGACTCCGAAACCTCTGCATTAGTCCAATTATCGGTGCTTTTAATCTTGAATATTTTGTTTACTCCTCCATTCTGCACTAGTGTCAAAGTGGAATTGTCATTTAAAAGCATACCGTCTGCGCTTGGAAAGAACTGCTCTATTTTTACCTTTGTCCCGCTATTGGGATTTGAAATCGGCAATTTTATAAGTGCTCCTTTCCCATTGTTTGCTGCCAGCAGAAAACCTTCCGGATGATAAACAATTCCATTGGGTCCGACTCCTGCTGTTTTAAGCAGTTCGTTTGTGCTGAATACTGACGCTGTTCCTTTTGCATCCACTTTATACACAGCGTATGCATAACTATCCGTGATATAAGCATTCCCTGCTTGGTCAAAAGCCAGGTCATTAGGAAAATGTTCTCCAGCAATAAGGCCGGCCAGATCAATATCATTTAATTTCTTACCTGTTTTAAGGTCAAGTATAAGAAGCCTTGCCATTTTCTTTTTGGTATCAGGCGTGCTGAATTTGCTATAGTTGGCATCGCCTGCACAGACAAAAAGCCTTTTTCCGTCGGGATGCACCTTCAGCCCGTAGGTTGATTTAAGGGTTTTATCGGCATATAATTCCGAATACCTGCCCTCTTTGGTAACTTTTCCAACGGTACCCAATCTTGCCGAGGATACATAAAACACATTGGCAGCCTTATCGAAAGCCACTCCCTCGGGATAACTTTCAGGCGCTTCAAATTCAATGCGTTTTGTTGGCTGCTGAGCCCACGTTAACTGGGCAGCTAACAGTAGTATAATATATTTTTTCATCTTTATTTTTGTTTGAGTGCGTAAATAATACCATTTGCATCATCTGATATATAAACCACATCAGAACCGACCGCCAGTCCTGCGGGTCTGCCGAACCGTTCGCTGCCGATTAAAAATCCCGTTAAGAAATCTTCAGACCCTGTGGGATTGCCCTTGCTGTCAAATTTGATGCGTTCCACTTTGTAACCGCTCGGATTTTGCCTGTTCCATGAGCCGTGCCAGCACACCAGTGCATCTCCTTTATTTTTACCGCTGTCGAAAAATGCAAAAGCAATAGGGGCGCTGTGCGCCGGGAAATCCAGTATAGATGCCTGAGTTGGTTTGACCCAGCCCTCCTTGGTATTGCCCACAGGGTCTTCCCTGCTCTGGTCCACTTCCTTCTTGCCGTAGGCGAAAGGAAATCCGTAATTGCCTCCCATAATAATCTTATTTAATTCTTCGGGAGGCCAGTCGTCTCCTTTAGTGTCTCCGCCGTTGTCCACACCCCACATTTCTTTGGTCTGAGGCTGCCAGTCAAAACCGATGGTATTTCGAAGCCCTGACGCATAAAGCGTTCTTTTCCAAGTCTGCGGATCCACCTGCAGCATGGCGGCAGTTTCCTTATCGCTTTCCTTACAGTCGTTGCAGACGCTTCCCACTGAGATATACAATTTGCCGTCAGGCCCGAAATCCATCGTGCGGTTCGCATGCTGCCCGCCGCTCGGCAGATCTTTAATCAGCGTATCGGCGGCCTTGCCCAAAGTTCCATCAGCATTTAATGCATATCTAAGTACTTTGTTGTTATTGCACAGGTACATAAAATCATCTTTGGCCGTAATGCCATGTACTCCTGGAAAATCAGCTACACGGGTCATATCGTCAAACCTGCCGTCGTTGTTGGTATCGGTCAGCATCAGCACATCTCCCGCATCGCGTCTTGTAACATAGAGCTGGCCTTTTTTGCCGATGTACAGCATCCTTGGTTTTCCAAGTCCCATCGCGGCAGGGGTCGCCTGCCATCCATTTGCCGTTTTAAGGCTCGATGAGAGTGAGGAACTGTACTCAAGATGGGTAGGGAAATTGGTAATGGTCACTTTCTTGGTATCTTCTTTAGGAGGTATGCCTTTCTGGCCGTAGGAAAGCAGCCCCATCACACATAGAAATGCAGTAAATTGGTATTTCGTTTTCATATAGCGTAAATTAATTAGTTCTTAATAGCTGATCAAATACTTTAAAATGAGAATATTGATCTGGATTTGCGTATCCAAAAGTATTATCAATAAATTGTAATCAATTACAAGATATGCTCTAATACTTATAGGATTTACAGCAGATGGGAAAATTCAATTAGGACTGGAATGGGTAAAATGGGTCTGGCAGGCAGAATTGAGTCCTGACTGGCAGTACTAGATAGTGAGAGAGGACGAAAATTTTTATAAACTAAATTTACTCGTCGGTTATTGGATGTATTTAATCTTTGATTTAGCAAATTCGTCCAAAACCAGCTATGCAGATCTTTCTACATCTTTTGCGATAAGGGAAGATTCCAAAAGGTAATTGTCGACGTAATCAAAGACAGTCTTCTCTGTTTCGTGCAATTTTCTGATCGAATCTTCCTAATTGGACGAAGCAAAAGTACTTTCGAGATGTATTTTCAAATCGTTTTCAAATTTTTCTAATAAATCTTTCATTTATTCTTGTAATTTTTAAATGTTGCATAATAAAATAAGTATAATATCATATATGAAAAAAATTAGTACTCCAAAACTTGAATCAGCTGGCTATCTCTTATAAATTTTTAATACAAATAATATAGGCTGACTGCAGGCCTGACTGTAAATTTCACCTTCCTTTCGATGAACTGTAGATTATATAACCTGCGAGGTACTGTCTTTGTATTTATTAACCGGACTGCAACACCTAATCTGAACTTCAGGTAATCTGCATACTAGTAACGCTTATAGAAAAGGCCCGTACTCACAGTACAGGCCAACTTTTATATTATCGTCATTAGTGATATTATACCTGGGCCTAATCTTCCTCGTTTGCATCAAAATTGATGGTATTATAGGCTGCCTCGGTAAGCAGTGTATCTGCTTCTTTTTCCTCCGCCAATGTTTTCTCCAGCAGCAGTACCGCATCATCTTCGCCAAGTGTAGTAGCAAAAGCTGCCAATGTACCGTATGTTGCAATCTCGTAATGCTCTATTTTCTGAGACGCTGCTATGATTCCTGCGTCACGAACAGGTCCTGCTTCGGTTTCTTCCATAATGCTTTCTCCTTCCTTGATAAGTCCTTCCATTGCGTCGCATTTCTTGGCCGCAGCCTTCTCGCCAATTAAAGAAAAAACCTGCTCCAGTCTCTTAACCTGTTCCTCTGTAACGCTAAGATGATCGTTGATAGCAGTTATCAGGTTCTCGGAAGTCGAGTTCTTAGCCATTTTTGGCAATGCTTTAGTCAGGGCTTTTTCTGCCCAGTAAATATCTTTCAATGAATCTACAAATAGTTCTCTTAGTCCATCGGCAGCAGTCGATTTTGCTTTTACTTTTCGGTCTGCGCTCTTAGATGCTGTTTTTGCAGTATTTCTTGATGCAGTATTTCTTGATGCAGTACTTTTGGATGCCGTACTTTTGGATGCCGTACTTTTTGCTTTATCCGCCGTAGTTTTTTTTGCTGTAGTTGCCATAATTTTTTAATTTAATATTATATCCAAATGTACAAAGCCATCAACAGAGAGCCTTACATAATGATCCGTTATATCTTACAGTATTCAAACCTCATAGCAATATAAATCAGCAGGTTACAGATGCGAACTAATACATCGGAAACAAAAGCTGCCAATAATTATTCGAATCTATTACACTTAAAAACACTAAAGGCTGCTAGTATTCGGAAGAACCAGTTTGCTGGAAACCGCCGTCGCGCTTACTATGTGTGAGAAAAACTGTAAGAAGCATAAAATGTGGCAGCAGGCACCAAGGATGCACGGTCTTTTTAAACGTTTAACTTCCAAAAGATAGATGAATATGCACACAAAAAAACCTGCATCCAAACAGGATGCAGGTTTAAAAAGAAATATAAATAATCAACCTTGGCAGCTAGTTACTGCCTTTACTGTTAGATGTCGAATCTTTGTTTATGGTTGTAGTCCCTTTTTGCGTAGTTCCATCCGAACCAGAACCAGTCGAACCCTCGCCGGTAGCACCGGTTGTTCCATTTGTACTTGTACTTGTACGGGTCGTATCCGAGTCAGCTCCAATGCTGTCAACAGCTGCCTGTGTTGAATCTGTTTCATCTGCGTATGGATCTGTGCTGGAATTCTGATTGTTTTTACAAGATAGCACCAGGGCAAAAATCAGTGTAAGGAATGAAGTTTTTAATATTGTTTTCATAATGTACTATTTTAGTTTCAATAACCTCAAAGTTAATATCTTAGAAGTTGAGATCGTTATATCATTAAATGAAGTATTTACAGATTTAGTACTTTAAACAATTAATAACCAGAGCGATAATTATATTTAACGCAATCGGTTTTAAAATATAATAAGCATGACGCGTTGAAGAATTATTTCTATTTCCACGGATCAAGTACTACTTTTACACATCCGTCTTCACGTTTTTTGAAAATATCGTAAGCATGTGAAATCTCACTCAACGGCAGTCTGTGCGTTATAATGTCATCAAGCTTTACCTTTCCCTGAACCACATATTCTAAAAGTTTATCAATGTGTTTGTGCGCTGGAGCCTGCCCTCCTTTTAGGATTATCCCTTTATCAAAAAACTGTCCTATGGGAAAATTATCATAGTTGACAGGATAAACACCCAAAACAGAAACAATTCCGCTTCTCCTTACGGCGCTCATGCAGGCTTCTAAAACTTTTGTTGATCCTTTTTCGAAATTGATGGTAGCCTTAATACGGTCACCTAAATTACGGTCCGGTTCAAATCCAACGGCGTCAATGCAGACATCAGCACCGCGGCCGTTTGTAAGAGAACGTATCTGTTCAACAACGTCTTTAGGCCCATCCTCCCATAGAATTGTGGTACAGCCCGCTGTAGCTTTAGCTTTATCGAGTCTAAACTGAAGTGTATCAACCACAATTACCTGCGCCGCGCCTCTAAGCCAGGCGCTTTTAGCAGCCATGATACCAACAGGTCCGGAACCAAATATCGCTACGGTTTCGCCGCCCTTGACTTCCCCCCAGTCAACCCCGGTATACCCTGTTGGGAAAATATCGGTTAAAAAAAGAAGCTGCTCATCACTTAGGTCTTCGGGAACAACCCTGGGTCCGTAATTGGCATATGGTACGCGCACATACTGTGCTTGACCTCCGTCATACCCGCCATAGAGGTCTGTATAACCGAAAAGTGCCCCGCCTTTCTCTGTGACAATTCCACCCTCAGGACCGTAATGTTCGGGATTGCTGTGCTCACAGTTGCCCGGAACATCGTGATTGCAGAAAAAACAATTCCCGCAGGCAATTGGGAAAGGAACCACAACGCGGTCCCCTCTTTTCAGATGGGTGACAGCCGAGCCTGTTTCCTCCACGATTCCCATAAACTCATGGCCAAGCACCATAGGAGTTGTTGGCATGGCACCCGAATAAATATGCAGATCCGATCCGCATATTGCCGTGGAAGTAACTTTTAGAATAATATCATCTTGTGCTATGATTTTTGGATCTTCTACCGTATCATATTTAACCGAACCAGGTCCGTGAATAACTGCTGCTTTCATGATGTCCTTTTTAAAATTAATAGAAAGCTAAGTAACTATAATTTAAGAGATTAATTTTACAGGATAAGTTTAAATTCTTACAGATAAAACACTGTTGTGCAGGTATGTTCCCGCTCCGCATCATGTATGTACAGTTACCTGCAGACAATTTTGTAATAATGAATCAGCCTAGAGGGCCGCGATTGGCACGCGCAAGAAATCCGGATAGGCATAGTATCCTTACAAATTGCTTGTACAAAATTTTTATTTACTGTCTCAGTTCTTTTTCTGGAGCTCAGCTTTGGCCCAAAGCCATTTCAGGAGAGTAATCATTTACTATGACTAATTCTCTGGCATTGGAAAATCTTGTAAAAACTAGTACAAATTATGTAAGAAGAAAAATGAGCGTTATGCCGAAATTTGATAAAAACCAATCGGATGATGGATGCCTTTTTTAGAAATTACGGCCTATTAACTTATTTTCTTCTGCTCTCTATAGGAGCGGCGGCGACTGGTTTTGTTCTATTTAACTGAGAATAATTTTGATGTGCTTCTGAATGCAGGCTGAATCTGTCATTCCCTATTCACTGGATATCACTTTTTATAAACTAAAAATGATTAAAATGCATACAGTTACACCATGGAGCGCAACTGCTCAGGCAGATATTGAAAATAGTGAAATCCTTTGGGAGAAAAAAATTCTTTCATACACTTATCAATTTTACAATACGGGCGATTCGCTCTGGATTGTTGTCGTTATGCCCGATAATGGAAAAATAGCCTTTCGCGCCGCATTTGCTATGAACAGCTGTTTTGAAGTTACCAATCTTTTTGAAGACCAGGATACTATTATCGTAGTACTCAATTCCAGACTTGGCACTTATGAAGTTCGTGTTGATTTTACCTCTGCAGAAGTACCTGTTTTACATTACACCACGTCCTTTACAGCTAATGTCCCTCTTCTAATGCCATTTTGGCCGCGAGATATAATTCCGCTGACGCAAAGCGGGAATATTGCCAATACTGCAGGAACAATTCACATGGAACAGTTCGGATCCCGTTCAGGACTTCTTTTTGCGAGCATTACAAAACCGCAGACAGGTTCGTTTTTTTATTTTCAAAACCTTACCTCCTTATCCGAATATTGTGAAGCTACGGAAACGGAATCAAAAAATACGGTCGGGGGAAGCTGGCCCGAAATCGGGTTTCAGCTCCCAACAACTGACAAACTGCCTCTTCCGGCGGGAAAAGCATTCACTATCTCGAATGCCTATGTCGTTCTTCATAATGAAATATTTGAACAAACAACAATAATCTGCGAGCACTTTTTAAATAACCTGGTCACGATATATAAATTGCTTGAACAGCCGCGAATTGAATATCACAATTGGCCGGAAATCGCTCAGAAAGTAGTTTCAGATTTAAAGAATAATAAAGGTTCCTGGACGCAAAAGCAAGGCCTGCCGTATTTAAATGCCTACTTATGCGACTACGAAACCCCGCCTGAAAGTATGGTGCAGCTTGCTGTACTGGCTCCTTTTAAGGAATATGAAAAATGGAGCGGCGAAAAACAGCCTATCTGTGAAGATTTAACTAAAGGATTACCTGCATTTTATGATGAAAAAATAAACTGCATTAACCGCTGGCTTCCTTCGATGGTCGACAAACTGGACGAGTCCGAGGAGCAGAAAACAGAAATGGTGATGGATTCCTGGTATCTGCATCATCCGCTGATGAATCTTGCGCGACTTGCTTTACGGGGCGATAAAACTGCAGAGAAACTAGTGCTTGACTCGATAGAATATGCTATAAGAACGGCACACCATTTTAATTATGAGTGGCCTGTATTTTATAACATGGAAACCCTTGAGGTAATCAAAAAAGAAACAGCACCTGGCGCTGGCGGGGAAAGGGATGTGCCGGGGGCATATGCGCATTTAATGCTCCTGCTTTTTAAATTAACCAAAGAAAAACGTTACCTGCACGAAGCAGAAAAAGCGGCAAAAAAACTGGAAGGCCTCGGATTAAATATTCTATATCAGGCCAATAACACTGCTTTTGCAGCCGGCGCTTTATTGGAATTATTCAAAATTACCAATAAAAAACTTTACCTCGATTTAAGTTACACCTGCCTGACAGGCTTATTTAAAAACATTCAGCTTTATGACTGCAGGTACGGATTTGGTAAAAATTATACCAATTTCTTCTCCATTTTTCCCTTAAATGATGCGCCTTATATCGCCGCTTATGAGGAGATGGAAGTCTATGCTGCCTTGTCAGAATATATAGTTCAGGCAGAAGATGTTGAGATTCTTCCGGCGCTGAGGACCCTAATTCCCGAGTTTATAAAATATGCTGTCGGCAGGATTGCCTATTATTATCCAGCAATGCTTCCTCTAGATATGATTTCTGAAAAAGTTAAAACCGGAGAAGTTCAGGCTGATCTGTGGATTCCACTTGAGGATTTATATAACGGCTGGGAGAAAAGCGGCCAAGTAGGCCAGGAAGTCTATGGCGCAGGAATGGCCTTTGGTGTCGTGCCAAGGCAGTACATCAAAATCGGTGATGAGTTTTTACTTTTTGTTGATTATCCCATTATTCACCAAAGTAAAAGAGGAAATACAGTCAGCATAAAATTAGATGGTAATAAAGACTTGAACTGCAATTTGAAAATTATAAAAATTAAAAACAGCAGCATTAAAATGAAAGTCTTGCAGGATAAGCAAACACAGAAACCTTTTACAGCAAATGCGAATATACACGAGTATAAAATTTCAGGTCAGGGTACTGTTAAAATTCAGTGGTAATTTTTTCTCCTGCACTTTAAAGGCACAGAAGGTGAAAGATGAACATAAGGGTCAACAAAAAAGAATGATCGCAATTAAGTTTCTTTTATAAATGCGGATGTATAGGATATCATACATAGAGAATACAAGATGTGCGGACCAATTTTCATCTCATCGACCGTAGTATTCCCGGCACAAAACTTTTTGCTATGCCGGACATAATAGATAATAATCACTTTATAAAACATATAATGGAAAAATTAACAAATTACTTTGGGCAGAATATTAAGGATAAAAAAATAGTTATAACTGGGGGAACAACCGGAATAGGAAAAGCAATTGCCGATGTTCTGATTTCTCTTGGCGGGCGGGTACTTATTTTTGGAAGGGATCAAAAAGATTTCGAAAAAGCCGTGGCAGATATAAAAAAGCAGTTTCCGGACAGCGAGCTTTACGGTACTCCGGCCGATGTTACCAAAAAGGAGGATATTGATAAAATACTGGCAATAGCAGATACTGAGCTAGGTGGAATTGACATCCTTATCAATAATGCAGCCGTGGCAGCCCCGGGACTCATAGAGGAAGCTTATGAGGATTACAAATATGTTATCGATACAAACATTACCGGTTATCTTGCCTTTGCCCAGGCAGCTGCTGTACGAATGAAAAAGCAGAAATCAGGACATATCATCAATATTGGGTCTATGAGCGCCGAAAGCCACACACCGGAAAGTACTATTTATGTAGCCACAAAAACAGCCATACGTGGATTCAGCACCTCCCTGCGCAAGGAACTAAATCCTCTTGGGATCAAGGTTTCCCTTATTGAGCCGGGCGCTGTAACAAGCGACATGCAGACCGATCCGAAGAAAGTGCAGCACGAGAAAGTTGAGAAACTGGAGATGCTGGAAGCTTACGATATTGCAATGAGCACTTTGTTTTGTCTCTCGCAGCCAAAAAGATGCGATATCGTTACGATGCAGATCCGTCCGCACCTGCAGATCATTTAATAGAAACGCATTTATTCAAGCTTTTGATAAAGATCCGTAAATATATATTTCATGGATACAGATACAGTTTTTTAATCCGTTCTCAATAATTTCCCCCAATCACCTTGGCACATTCTTTTTGAAATCTTAAATTTGGCAAAATCAAGTTTAAATAAATATGGTTTCGAATATTTCGAGATTTGGAGTTGCCTTCAATTTTGCCACAAAAAGTTAAGGCGGCTTTTAAAGATATTTCACCGGTCTAAGTTTAGTGGCCAAATCGTGGCGCATTGCCTTTCCATAAAATAGGAATCCAGGAAAATCAATTGCTAAAAAGCTTAGGTTAGAAACTTATACAAATATTTACAAGGCAATGGCTAACAGGAAAAAATTAAAAAGCCTGCAGAAATATAATTTCTGCAGGCTTTTCGAATTAATAATCACCATTTATTTTAATTAAGAACCTACTTTGCTGGCGGCGGAGTCATGGTTTTAGAGGTATCGGTCCCAACAGTATCGGCTGGAACCGTACTGATGGTATCAGCCACAACAGCAGAGCTGTCTGCATAAGTATCATTGGTTTCAGCAGGAACTGTCTCATTTTTTTTACACGAAATGGAAAGCCCTGCAAGCACCAGCAGAACTGCAAACCCAGATTTAAAATTGATTTTCATAACAATATATTTTTTTAGTTTGAAATCCCAAGTTAGAAGAAAACCTGCTTATATTCTTACATAATTTCAGTGTTTTATTACAAAACTGTATGGTAAAATCTAAAAATCAGCATGTTTTTTTTAAATAGACCGCCGTTACACTATTACTGAAACCAGCAGCACGGCAATAAAGAATACTATTGAGATGACCATTGCATTTATTATAGCTCCTTTTCTCTTCTGTGATTGCTGTGCACGCTCGATGATGTGCTTTTTATTGCTTTTAAATAGTTTCATTACGCTGTGATTTTATAATTTTTAAATAAAACGTAAAAATACTGCCCCATGATTTAAAAAGCTTACAGCTTTAAAATCAGGTTTTTCATAATTGGAACATCCTGCATTCCTGTTTTATAAAATAGCCAGCTGGTAAAGAAAGCCCTATTTTTTTTGACAGAATGCTTACATAATTAAAAATCAACAAATTAAATCCTTCCGTATGTGCAGAAAAAGATCCTTGTTACAATGAAAGGCCGCAAATTGAAAACAAAATATTTAATCGGCTCTAAACCTGCTGTTTCTGCAGAGCATCAGAACAAGTGTCACCACAATGCACGAGGCGCTTCCTTCAAATAAAAGACAAAGGATATAGATGGGAACCGAAGGTTCCGCTCCGAACATAAAGGTCTAGGACAAGGATTCAACGTAATGGTCACCTCCCCGGGCATAACTGTAGATCATAAGTGCAGCAAGACTAAGCACTACGCCTATAAACGAAGTAATCATGGCTGATACCGCATTAAAAAGAAAATTGTTCTGTCCTTGGGCAAGGTTAATGTTTAAAATCCTGTTTACGCCGTAAAATATAAAAAACACATTTAATAAACGCAGATAAAATACATGGGAGAGATTCAAAAACTCCATGAGTAAAAAGAAAAGCGCAACTCCTGCAAAAATGATCAGGCCGCTGCTTAATTCCTTAGGAACGGTGGATGAGTATGCTGTTTTCATAATAATTAAATTTTATTTGTATAAACTTCAAATTTAACAGAGCTTTTCCCCGCTGCGTTATAAAATTAAAATACAGCTCTTACAAAATACACAGTACTAAATCACTGATAATCCAATAATTGCACTTGAAATAAATACAATACTAAAGTAAAAAAATGAAAGAATTGCAGTTTTTTCTTTGATGCGCATAAAGTTTACAGCGCACGTCCGCCGACAAAAAAAGCCCCTCAAAATTAAAGGAGCTTTCTGGCAGCCGGCGGGTGCCTGAAATGATATGCGGTAACTAACTAAATCATTGTACAGAACCTTCAGACGAACCCCGCCGGTCCCCTGTTTTTTTTCTGACTGATTAAATTGCTGTTTACCTTTACCAGTATATAGCAAATTTACCAAAACCTAAGGCAGATCACTTACAGCATATCCTTTTAGAATTACAGCTTTTTAAGGCTTAAGCCCATTCTTTTGACAATTTGATTTAATCATTCTCCGGATCTGGCGGCGTACAAATGGTATTTATACGTCCTTTAAAAAAAAAGGCAGCACGCTTTGGCCTTAACGATATAAAACCAAATCATTCTGGCAAAAAAGTACAGGTCAAATACGGGCAAACAGCTGGGCTCCAGAATAGTGAAAACCCTGATCGAAAACAGAAGCCCGGCGGGCTGTAAAAGCAATGCCGGCCTTGTCTGATATATGGTTTTGGATTATTTTTGCAGCATGAATTACGAAGATATAAAAGACATTTTGAAGCGTTTCCTCCTCCCCTTGAGGTGGAATGGAAGCCTTGGGCAAAAATTACAGATACGCAGCTTTTTTTGAAGAGCTGCTACATCGGCATCCGCAATTTCAACGGTCCTGTAGAGAGATGCCCGGCCTGGTGGCATCTCAAGGATTTTTACCTGCACATCAAACGCACCATGCCCAGTCAAGGGAGCCCTGAAAAAGAAACTGTCCCTGAAAAATAAAGCCCCGTCCTGTAAGATCTTGTCTGATTAAAGATCCGCAAGCATTCAGATCCTCATCATTATTTTTATCTTTAGCAGGCGGGCAGTTTTTTTTCCATCTCTTTTCTTAAGCTTTTTAGGTCCCTGTCCAAAATCCCTATTAAAAGATCTTTCAATTCCATAAAGGTAGGCGGTTTTACGGCATAATAATCCGCCCCGAGATTATAGGCGGTCCGGATATGCATCGCACTGCTGCTGGTGGACAGCATGATAATCTTTATATTTTTGAAATCGCTGCCGCCGTTTCGAATTTCTTTAAGGCATTCAAATCCGTTTTTTCGGGGCATATTGATATCCAGAAATATCGTTTCAGGAAGATGCGTCGCCTTTTCAAGGGTTTCCAGCAGTTCGCAGCCGTCTGCCGTCTGCACTACCAAAATGGGCAGGTTTAATTCTTCGACAGCATCAGCAAACAGCAGTCTGTCATCTTCGTCATCTTCAGCCAGATAAATAATTTTCTCCCAATTCTGCTTTTGCGGCATAACTTTTAAATTTATAGTGCGGCCAGACAGATAGATCTGAAAGTCGCAGCGGTTAGAAAATAAACTTAGGGTTAGGTTGGAAAGAAGATTTACATTTTTTTGGTGGTAGCTGTAAAGATAACTCTTTTTTTTTTTAAAAGAAAAAACTTGCAAAAAAAAAGATGATTTATGTGGGCTGAAATGCCTGTTCCGAATATGCTGCAGCGCCGGTGCAAAAAAAAAGAACTGCAGACCCTGCTGTAAATTCTGAATAAAGGCTTTCTGCTTAAACTGCAGCATAATCAAGACCGCCTGTAAAATCAGTGCTTCTATTTTTTGTTACTATTTAGAACATTATGTTTTCATAAAATTGTTATTATCTGTACTAATTTTGACAGGTATAAAATGATAAAGATTATGAACCGGGCTATTGTACACATTGACATGAACACCTTTTTCGTCTCCTGCGAAAGGCTTACCAATTCAGAGCTTAACGGCATTCCGCTCATTATCGGCGGGGGCGAGCGTGGCGTTGTAGCCTCCTGCTCCTATGAGGCGCGGCGTTTCGGGGTGCGCTCGGCAATGCCCATCCAGATGGCGCTCAGGCTTTGTCCGCAGGCCAAAGTGATGAAAGGCGATATGGAACTCTATTCAAGGCTCTCCCATGATGTTACAGAAATTATTCAGGAAAAAGCCCCGGTGGTGGAAAAGGCCTCTATTGATGAATTCTATCTGGACATTACCGGAATGGACAAATTCTACGGCAGCTACAAGTGGACCGACGAGCTGGCGCAGCGCATCCGAAATAAATACTAAATGTGTGCCTTACATTTTTCTCTCAACCTCAAGGAATCCGGAAAATGTTGTCAAAGCCTACAACTGCAATGTGCAGGGCTATTTTAAGAAAGAAGAAGATTTTTCGACCTATAAAATAATGATGAAAAACATTGTGGAATACTGGCGTACGAGCCTTACGCCGGACATCTCAATATAATATAAACCAAAGGACAATGGCACTGAGCACCTGCCAGATAAAAGGCACCGATATTACCTGGATCGATATATATGATCCATCCGATGAAGATATAGAAACGGTCAGCAGCAGATACAGTCTGAATTCCTATACCCTGCTTGATTCCCTTGACCCGGACCATCTTCCAAAATATGAAGAGCATAATGACACCCATTTTTTAATCATCAGGCTGCTTCATGACGAGAGCCAGAAACTGCCTACCATACAAAGCCTGAGCAGTAAAATTGCCGTTTTCTTTACCGATAAGTTTATCATCACCATACATCGCTGTGCACAGCCCATGATCCAGAGTATTATGGACAATCTTGTCAATAAGGGAAAAATAAAATCTGCATCAGGCATCGCGATCCATATTGTTGGCGATGCGCTGCGTTCTTTTGAGGAGCCCGCCATAAACTTTCTGCCGATATCGATTCTTACGAATCTACATTGTTTTTGAAAAAAAATATACCCGATGATATGATCGAAGATATCTACTATCTGAAAAAGAGGGCCGGCCTATATAAAAAATTATTGCTGCTGAGCAATGAAGTGGTAAACTCCATCAAAGCCGATACCGAAGAACGTCCGCTCCACCAGGATGTTAGGGATCTGCATACCAAACTGGTACTGCTCTATGACCAGGTGCAGGAAGACGCCAATAATCTTCTTAATATCTATCTTTCTCTTTCTGCCAGAAAAACTAATGATGTAATGAAGCTGCTGACGGTATTTTCAGTGTTCTTTATGCCTCTTACTTTTATTGTCGGCATTTATGGGATGAATTTCAAATTCATGCCCGAGCTCGAATCTCCTTTAGGCTACCCCCTGACCATAATAGCTATGTTTGTCGTATCTGTATTGATTTTCTTCTGGTTCAAAAGAAAAAAGTGGCTGTAAATATTCAATAACTTATGTTTTGCCCATTCAATTCAGAGCGGCGACTTACTTCCATAATTCATTTAACGCGTCTTATTTTCAGCTTTTGTGGTTATGCTATTTCAACTGAACACTTACCGTCGGTGAATCGCATAAAAATATCATATCATGCTTTTTAAATGAAAATTATATAAGAAAAATTTTGAATTATATGAAGCAAACATCGCTTCACATTATATTTTTACAAATTGATATGAACTTATAAAGTGGGTCTTACTATAATGTTTTTTTAAGTTTTGCATGGAGATTATTTTGACCGGCCTCAATCAATAATTAGCTTAATTTGTAGATCTTGCCAATGAAAACGCTATTGCTTATATTTTGTTTTGCAGCTTCCGGCCTATGTTATCCGCAGAATCAGCGATATACACCTAAGGTACAGCTGGCTATTGAAACATATGCATTTATTCAAGGACAGAAAGCTTCCCTTGCAAAAGTGGCTGCGCAGTTCCCTGTGGTTGCCCAAGAGGTAAGATCTTTGGAGAAAAAAGCTCAGGCAATATATGGACGGGCAGAAAAAAATATAGAGCAGTATCTCAGGAATGAACTAAAAGAAGATCAATTCTCCATCCTTAAAAAAAACATAAGGCTGCTGGCCGAGGATCAGCTGAAGGAGCCAATCCAAAAGAAAGAACATGCCATCGATTTTTTGGAGTCGGTCAGGGACAAGATAGATATGGATGAACATGCCAATATTCCCAAAGGCATCATTTCTTTCGCCTATCAGGATGTTCCCCATCAGGAAATAATCGACGGCCACATCAAAAACTTCACAACCCAGGGCCATCCAAAAGCAGATGAATCGATAGTAACCTTTCCCGTACCTAAAAGCTGGATCGCTCAGGAAGGTGAAATGCCCGCAACGGTCCAGCAGTTTACAAGCTTTGACGGGAAGGGAAACGAAAAAATCATGATGGTAATTCATAAGCTTGCCAAAGAAGACCGTAATCTGCATCTTAATGAAAAGTCTGTTTCTGAAATGATTCCTCCGACTGCGCGATTGATAAGAATAGAAGAAGTAACAATAGACGACATTCCCGGAATAATGGTTGAGGTAGAAGAAACACTTGATATTGCGGTAAATAAAATGAAAGTGCGCATGATGCAGTTTATGGTTACCGATCAGGAAAAATTATACTGCCTCCAGGGAAGCATAGGTCCCGTAGCTCTGGAAGAGAATCTGGATCACCAGTTAAGAAAATTCGAACCGTTGTTTCGTCTTGTAGCAGAAGGTGCAGAGATAGAATTTTAATCGGCAGTCCTCCTTTCAAAACTGTGATTACGGATACTGACGGGGAAATTCATGCAGATTTTAGTTTTCTGACCGCTGCCTCTGTTCTATTTGATGCTGTTTACATTCCTGACGGTCTTGGACTCAGCGTACTGGCGGACAGTGATGAGGTAAACGAATTTTTGAACGATGCTTACAAGCACTGCAAGGTAATCGGAGCCGACGGCAGAGCTGAGGCTGTGCTGAGCGCCGCATCCTTTGCATCCAAAATAACTAACGAAGACAAAGGTATTGTGATTGCCAAAGAAGCAGGAACTGAAAAATTTGCAGCAGACTTTATCGCAGCAATGGGAAAACACAGATTCTGGGAGCGCGAACCTAACCTTTACAACTAATACTAAAAATATAAATCATGAAAAATACAGAAACAAAAAATACTAAAGATACGGCTGAAAAAAACGTAAAAAATGCTGTTGTCCAGCCGAAAACGGGAGCCGCCTCGGAATTGAAGGAATTATTTATTGACAGTCTGAAAGACATCTACTGGGCTGAAAACGCATTGGTAACGGCTCTGCCTAAAATGCAGGCCAATGCAACTGACCCAGCACTGGTTTCGGCTATAAAAGAACACCACGCTGTAACCCAAAATCAGGTAGCAAGACTGGAAAAGGTTTTTGATTTTCTGGGCGAAAAAGCTGAAGGAAAAAAATGCGAGGCGATGGCCGGACTGCTCAAGGAAGGCGACAGCATTTTGGAAGAAACGGAACCTGGAGCAGTTCGCGATGCCGGAATTATTGCAGCTTCACAAAAAATTGAGCATTATGAAATTGCCACATACGGAACTTTGGCCGCTTTTGCCAAAACCCTTGGGGAAAATGATGCCGCAAAATTATTGATTCAGACGCTGGCTGAAGAAAAAGAAGCAGACTGCCTTTTAAACGATGTGGCACTGAATGCTATAAATAGTACAGCGGCAGAGTAACCGTTTATAATCTCTACTACTTAAAGGTCTTGGAAATAATTATACTTATTTCTAAGGCCTTATTTAATAAAATGAAAAAACAGCACGGCAACAGCGCTATCTCCAGCAGGTCAAACTGGCAATGTTGTAAAGTTCGAATTGCAGTCTGTAAGACAGAACGTTAATGCTTTTTTAATTTTGAAGCATAAAGTTCACCTTTAACTTTTAAGAAATAGAATATGAAAAATGCGGATGAAAATTTAAATGACGGAACTATTACTTCTGGAGAAAATGTATCGTACTGGATCGATACTGCGCCCAACACTTCTTTTGAAAAACCCATCAGGAATATAGAAACTGAGGTTTTGATCATTGGAGGCGGCATAGCCGGCCTTACAACAGCTTATAATCTTGTCAAGGCAGGGAAAAAAGTAGTTTTGGTAGAAGACGGTTTCATAGGCAGCGGGGAATCCGGCCGCACTACTGCACACCTGACCAGTGCACTGGACGACCGATACTATTTTCTGCAGGATACTTTTGGAAAGGATGGAGCAAAACTGGCAGCAGAAAGCCATACGGCGGCCATATCCCAAATTGAAAAAAATATCAAAGACTTAAATATCGACTGCTCTTTTAAAAGGGTAAACGGATATCTTTTTCTTCATCCAAGCGATGACGAGAAAAACCTTCAGAAAGAATTTAAAGCCACTCAGAATGCAGGTCTCAATACAGGCATCTTAAACAGGACACCTGGTATAGCAGACGGTGATACTACACCCTGTCTAGCTTTTTACAATCAGGCACAGTTTCATATTCTGCAGTATCTGGATGGACTGGCCCGAGCTGTACAGTCGCTGGGAGGCGTGATTTATACCGAAGCGCGCGCTGAAAAAATATCACAAGAAGGAGCGTTAGTCAATAATTACATCTTTAGTGCGGAAACAGTTGTTGTGGCAACCAACAGCCCGGTAAATGACCTGTTTACCATGCATACCAAACAGGCAGCCTACAGAACTTACGTTATCGCGGGAAAGATACCGAAAGGAAAGCTGCCGTACTCACTTTGGTGGGATACGGGGGATGCCGCTTCTAAGTGGACTGCCCAGCCGTACCATTATGTAAGGGTTGAAAGCTTTGACGATACGCACGATCTCCTTATATCTGGAGGTGAGGATCATAAAACAGGCCAGTCTGATGAAGAAGGAATCAGCGAATCTGAAAGGTATGAAAAGCTCGAACAGTGGACACGAAGCTATTTCCCAGTGCTAGACGAGATTACCTATAAATGGTCAGGCCAGGTAATGGAACCTGTGGACTCACTGGGCTTTATGGGCAGGAATCCCGGAGATGAAAATATTTATATCATTACAGGTGACTCAGGAAATGGTATGACGCATGCAACCATTGGCGCAGCAATAATCAGCGATGCCATTTTAGGGATTAAAAATAAATATGAAGATCTTTACAGCCCTTCCAGAATTACTGTGAAAACGGCTTATGATTTTACAAAAGAAGCTGCAAATATGGCTTCACAATATCTGGACTGGATATCCTCATCAGACTTAAAAAGTACAGCTGATCTCAAGCCGGGTGAAGGCGGTATTATCTCTTCGGGATTAAAAAAAGTTGCGGTCTACCGTGATTATGACAAGACCCTTAAAGCATTTTCAGCAGTTTGTCCCCATCTGGGCTGCATAGTGCAGTGGAACAGCGACGAGAAATCTTTTGATTGTCCCTGCCATGGATCCAGATTTGCCACGGACGGAACTGTAATGAACGGGCCTGCAGATAAGAATTTAAAACCAATCACAGTAAAATAACAAATAAAAACTATGGATTCTCACAGTATATTACAGGTCTTGTTATCTTCTGCCGCAGCTACAACAGTTATGACATTATGCAGTTATGCAGTCTCTGCAGCTGCAAGGGAAATATACAAGGAACCAATTTTACTGGCTTACATTCTCAAGCAGCTGCACTTGAATATAAGTTCTGATGCTAAAAATATGCTGGGCTGGGTTTTACATTATGTCATTGGTTTAGCTTTTGTCACTGCATACCATCTTTTATGGTCGCATAAAATCCTTGATGCAACAATTTTATCCAGTATTATGCTGGGAGCAGCAAGCGGCATGCTTGGAATAATAGGATGGATTGTTTTATTTAAGATAGTTCACCAGAAACCAAATATCGATTACAAGGGCTACTACGCCCAGCTGTTTGCAGTTCATGTAATCTTTGGAGTCACCGCTTTTTTGGTATACCGATTATTTTTATAAAAAACTAAAACAGCTTACAAAGCAGATCATGCAATAAATTGATATAAAAATGAAAAAAGAGCAATTACTTCTCTGTTGAAATTTGATTAATAATCAATGTGATAGAATAGATTTTTTAACCTCATAAATTAAATTATTATGGAAAATAAAAATAATACAGCCCAAAACGCCGAAAAGACTGGTGTAGAATCACCACTTGGAGAAACAGCGTTAAATGATAAAAATAGAACCGATCTGGGAAATGAGAATATCAGCCGCTCGGCAGAAATACAAAATCCCACTACTAAATATGCGGCACCTCCCTTTAAAGAACAGACACAGCCATGGCCCGGTCTTGTCAGCAGAATGGATCCTAAGCCTGATCATGGAGAGAAGAGCTACAAAGGAGCCGGCCGTCTGAAGAATCGCAAAGCACTTATAACCGGAGGGGATTCCGGTATGGGAAGGGCTGCAGCTATTGCCTACGCAAGAGAAGGCGCAGATGTTGCCATAAATTACTACCCGACTGAAGAACAAGACGCACAGGAAGTCATCCAGCTGATAAAAGCTGCAGGAAGAAAGGCAGTAGCCATTCCGGGAGATCTGCGCGACGAGGAATTCTGCAAATCACTTGTCGATCAGGCGGCTGAAGCGCTCGGAGGCCTTGACATCGTAGTGAATAATGCCGCAAGACAGCAGACACATGAATCCATTCTGGATATTACTTCAGAGGAATTTGACTGGACAATGAAAACTAATATCTATGCTCCGTTTTGGATTATAAAAGCGGCGCTTCCCTATTTGAAGCCTGGATCCTCAATTATAGGTACCAGCTCAGTACAGGCTTATGCTCCTACGGAAGATTTATACGATTATGCCCAGACCAAAGCAGCCACCACAAACTATATTAAATCTCTGGCAAAACAGTTAGGACCGAAAGGAATCAGGGTCAATGGAGTGGCTCCTGGACCTGTATGGACGGCCCTGCAGGTAAGCGGCGGGGCGACAATGGAAAAACTTAAGAATTTTGGGTCGCAGACTCCTTTGGGAAGACCCGGCCAGCCCGCTGAATTGGCTTCAATTTATGTACAGCTGGCAGCTGAAGACGCCAGTTTTGCTACCGGACAGATCTACGGCTCAAGTGGCGGCGAGGGAAATCCGTAAAAAAACAGCAGCAATAATTGTTTTAAAATATTAAAACCCTCTGCAGTTGAGGCTCCAGAGGTTTTTTCTTTTATTTAAATCTTAATTCTATTTTTATAGGAGCTTGTCAAAGTGGATTGGCAATTCGTTGATGCGTCTTACTGTAGCGTGAAATACAGCATTTGAAATGGCGGGAGGCATCCCGACAATACCGATTTCTCCTACCCCTTTCACTCCTAGATCATTCACAAAAGTACTAGCAAATAGTTGTCTCTTTTTTTATGCACAAACATATAGATTTTTCAAGTCTTTGCAGCTTAATATTTTTGGTTCGATTTTTTCACAAGAAATTCTTAGCCTGTTTGAAATAAACAGGCTTAAAGTGTTGCTATTAGAGATTTAATCGAAGCATGAGCATGGTTCGAAATCCCGCTAAGGATATAGATATTTTTCTCTACTGCTTTATCGTATTTTTTTAATACTAAATATAGTAATTTTAATATAATTTTAGCTTCCTTCTCACCTACCTGAATGCCCTTTTTGGAACTACAGCAAAGTAATTATCTCTATTTTAATAAAATTTAGAAAATATTCTATAATACCATTTAAGTACAAAAACTTTAACTAATCTACCAAAAAAAGGCGGTATTGGAATTACCTAAACCGCCTTTTTTACACTTTTACTAATTAAGGTACAAAATTTACTGAGTTTTAATGAAAGTCTTTTTTTCTGTTCCAACTCCCATTATTGTTAATTTTTTCCAATTTTTAGGCAGTACTGTTTTAACTTGTTTAATACCTCCGCCTCCATCTATATCCAAGCCTCCGAATCCCATCATGACTGCCTGCAGAACACCGCCGGCGCCGGTTGCAAAATAAGGGTTTTCACCGCCTTTACATTCTGCAATGACCCTGAAGGGAGGATTAAGATTTGGCTCATAGGCATCTTTAAACCAATGATAAGCCTGATCGCTGTCTCCTAAACGGCTGTATAGCAGTGAAAATATGGCCTGTGTCATAGCTGGTGTATCGGAATGGGGTATTTTAGTTTCATAAAATTTTAAATCCTTTTCTATTTGATTTCTGTCAGTTATGATCTGCAATGGATATGCCAGCAGATTCACGTCAGCCTGCTTGATACTTTGATCCGAATAGCTGTCATGTTCTCTTGTCACGCCATTGCCCATTTTTGAAATTGGGATTTTAGCAGCAATCAGATTCCATTCTTTTGGAGCTGTTATGCCCAATACAGCTGCGCATTTAGATGCGTACTGCAGATTTCGGATCGCTATTCCATTTGTATAAGCATTGTTGTCGATATTCTCAGCCCATTCATCTGTTGCAACGACATTCTTTATTTCATAATCACCTTTATTATTCTTCTCTACTCTGCTCGCCCAAAATTCTGCAGTTGCTTTTAATATCGGCCACCCTTTTTCTTTCAGCCATTCCTTGTCCCCTGTAACCAGGTAATACTGCCAGGCAGCAATTGCAACATCTCCCGTGATATGGTGTTCAAATGCACCCGTTAAAGCATTGACCGGAGTTTCTTCAGATCCTGAATCTGCGCTTTCCCAAGGATACATTGCCCCGTCATATCCATATAAAGCAGCTTTTTTACGGGCTGCATCCAGCCTCTGAAAACGATACTCAATCATGCTTTTTGCTATTTCAGGATGGAGCAGCAGCATGGGAGGAAACATCCAGATTTCGGTATCCCAAAACACATGTCCGTTATATCCCAGCCCGCTGAGCCCCATTGGCGACGGAGAAAGAGATGTGCTTTTTCTTGTGAAAGAATAAAGATGATAAAGCATGCTTCTAACATCCTGCTGAGCCTGCGGATCTCCTTCTATTTGAATATCACTTTGCCAGAGGCTATTCCTCAAAATTCGGGTTGAAATAAGGTATTTTTACTTACGCTAAATTAAATTCAAAGCTATATTTTTAGCCCAGAAAAAGTATGTTTCTTCCAATGCTAAAAAATGTAGTTTTTTAGCACATTAAGGAATTTATTTTTGCTATTTTAGATATTAGAATTATCGCATAAAAAGGTGTCGCTTAATTTTTTATATATTTGCAAAAAGGTTAAAAATCATGAACCAAGCATTATTAACTAGATTGTTTAAATCTATTGAAGGAGATCAAGATCAAACCTTGATAAAAATAGCTTTTAGCATAATTGAGGATGAAAAGAAAAAAGGACATTCTAAACTTGCTGAAAGACTAAATAGTATACTACTAGCAAATATCTCTAAATCAAACGAATACAAACCTACCTTAAAAGTAGCAAAAGATTTTACTTATAAAGTTCCCGTTGACAGAAGATACAAACTACCTCTTGCTGTTCATATCCCTCATGAAAATTTAAGACATGAAATGGTTCTTCCTAGTTCTGTTGAAAATAAATTACTAAGAATAGAAAAAGAATATTTAGCGAGAGAAAGACTTGCAAATCACGGTTTAAAACCTCGTAAAAAAGCATTATTATACGGTTCTTCTGGATGTGGTAAAAGCATGGCGGCAGAGAGAATTGCATGGAACTTAGGACTTCCTTTTTACAAAGTTAGATTCGATTCAATAATTTCATCGTATTTAGGAGAATCTGCATCAAACCTACAAAATCTTTTTGAAAGCATTCAAGATTACCCATGTGTACTTCTTCTAGATGAATTTGATATAATCGGTAAACAAAGAAACACTAATTCAAATGATGTTGGAGAGATTCATAGAATTGTCAACATACTTCTAGGTCTATTAGAAGAATATGAAGGCGAAGGGATATTAATCGCTACAACAAATTTAGAGGGCAGTCTTGACCAAGCTCTTTTTAGAAGATTTGATGACTTCATTGAGCTTCCAAAGCCATCCCACAATGAGGTCGTAGAATTATTAAAAATTTCTTTCTCCGCATTAAAAATAAACAAGAATATTAATCTTGAATATTATGCAGAAAAAATGAAGGGGATGTCTTATGCAATAGTTGTGAAAATAGCTAATGACGCGGCAAAAAAAGCAGTAATAAGTTCAAGTCTAGAAATTTCTATCGACGATCTGAATAGCGCCTTAGACGAAAACAAAGCTATGAATAGATAACAAAAATGGAACAGTTCCCTCATCTAAATTTCATCCAAAAGGTTTCTGGCAAACCTCGTCTGTTTGGAGGCGGCAAGCCAAATGCTACAACTGAAGAAAATAAAGCAAACAGACAAGGACATCGAGATTCTCTTTTTTCTAAAACTTCAAATGTAAGATCAAATTGGGAAGACTTATTTAAGATGCGAGATTCAATGGAACTTGCAAACTTAGATAAAGACATTGTTCCAGTACTTATCCAGCTTAATCCTAGCTTATTAAATAATCCTGAGTTTGATTTACATGAGTTTGGAATTGAGATAATTTCAGAAGAAGAAGAGGGATTCATTGTAGGCGCATCTTTTGATAGCTTAAGGGCACTTGAACAGAAGATAATTGGATTTGCAAATTCTTCACATGGTACTGCAAAAATAGCAGACTTGTGGAATATCATTGATGGAAATCGTGAAGAATGGAAACCAAAACATATATTGTCAGATAATTTATTTGAGAATTGGCACAATATTGACGACAATGACAACTACACAGTTGAAGTAGGAATTGCATTTGATTTTCCAGTTAAAAAAGAACCAGACCGAGCAAAAAAAGGAGGAATTAAGCGTTTGGAGAAATACCAAGCATATATCATACATCGAGAGGAAAAGCTTTTTGAAAGACAAGATCATTTTGAATCTTTCATCAACTCTTATGGAAGTTTAAATACTTCATATATTGAACTAGATGACAGCTTTAGTTGCGAAGTCACAATTAGTGGCAAGGGATTAAAAGATTTAGTCGTTAATTACCAATATGTTTTTGAAGTAAATGAAACTGAAACAATTCTTGGAGTACAAGGAAAAGATATAGATACAGACGCTATTCAAAGTGAGATATTAGCCCCAGAAAAAGATTCTCCAATCATTGGAGTAATTGATAGCGGAATAATGGAAAATCATAAATACATTGAACTTGCAATTGATAGTAAAAATTCTAAATGCTACGTCAATGGAGTAAGTTCTGCATCAGACCATGTTCAAGGAGGCGGACACGGAACTAAAGTTGCAGGTGCTATACTTTATCCTAAAAACATTTCAGATATAGAATTTCCATATCAACTACCGTGTTTTATTCGAAATCTCAGAATATTATTTGACGACAATAAACTTCATCACAAGTATCCTGCCCAACTGATGAAGCAAATTGTAGAAGAAAACAAAGACTGCAAGATCTTTAATCTCTCCGTAAATTCCACAGTTCCTTTTAGAAAAAAACACATGTCAACATGGGCAGGAATTATCGACACACTAACACATGATCAAGATGTTTTATTTATAATTTCAACTGGAAACTTAGAAAAATCGGACATAAGAAATTATATTAAAGAAGGAAAGAACTATCCCGATTATCTATTCTCTCGCTTTTGCAATATTGCCAATCCAGCCCATAGTGCTTTTGGATTAACAGTAGGATCTATTAATCATCATGCAGATTTTGAAGATGATACAAGAAAATCTCTTGGCGGTATAAACGATATTTCTGCATTTTCGAGAATTGGAACAGGTATCTGGAATATTATTAAACCTGATGTTGTTGAATATGGAGGTGGGCTGACTGTTTCAAAAAATGGACTAAGCCTTATTACGGGAACAGATGAAACACTTCCAGAACTTATAAGATCTACATTACATGGTGGTAGTGCGTATGGAAAAGATGTCTCAGGCACATCATTTTCCGCCCCTAAAGTGACTCATATTGCCGCTCAACTACAAAAACTATATCCAGAAGAAGGCAACAACCTAATTAGAGCCTTTATAGTTCAAGGAGCAAGATTACCTAATACTTATTTTCTAAATCCCACAACCGAAAGTATTAAACTTTATGGTTATGGACTACCATCATTAGAGCGAGTAACTAAAAACACTGAAAGCAGAATAACTTTTTACAATACTGGAAACCTAGCCACTGAGGAAGGACATATATATTCTCTAATAATTCCTAATGAGCTAAACAACCCTGCAAACGATTTTGATGTTCTAATAGAGGTCACGTTAACATTTACTGCAAAAGTTCGAAGAACAAGACAAAAAATAAAATCTTATTTGTCAACATGGTTAGATTGGACATCCTCAAGATTAAACGAAAATCATAATCAATTTGTTAAAAGAAGTCTCGTTGATGAACCGACAATTCAAGATGAGGAAGAACATCAAGAGGGAGTAATCAACTGGAAAATTCGAGAGAGAAGCCATTGGGGAACAATTAAAGACATAAATAGAACAAACAATACCGTTCAAAAAGATTGGGTAATATTAAAAGCTTATGAACTTCCAGACGAGCTAAGTTTTGCAGTTAGAGCACATAAAGGCTGGGATAGAACTGGATCAAATATACCTTATGCCTTCACCGTATCAATTGAAGTTTTGGGACAAAACATTCCGATCTATGAAAGTATTAGAATCGCAAATGAAATCGAAATTGAAACAGAAACTTAATTTAATTAATACAAAGTTACGTTCGTGTGTTGACACTTGAATTACAAGATTCTGAACGTCAGATAAAGCGACCTAACAACTGCAATTACACGTGACGGATATTCTGAAGAACAAATTGTTGTAAAACTGGTTATTGATAAAGGTACACTTGATACAATTTCTTCAACAAATAATTAAGGCGAACTATATCGGTTTTTTCATCGAGATAAGTTTTGTGGCATACTCGTGGCGCATAACTTTTCATATGCCTCTTAAATCATTAAAATCAAACTCTTCTCTGCTTAGGTTCGAATGGCGGACCGAATGATATCTGGCATAATAAAAAACATTCTAATGGATAAACTAGATTCCGGGTGCAGAATCGGTGCATCATTTTCAGGAACCAAATTAAAACTCTGTGAAACAAACATTTAAAACTTGAGGTTCGAAACATTACTACATCAAAATTGTTCTAAAAATCATTAATCTGAGTTTTGCGGCAAATTCGTGGCACATTGCGTTTTTGAAAAACAGAAACCCAGCAAATCAATTGCTGATGAGCTTAGGTTTGAAACTGTATTACGCAGTTTTACTGTTATTCTACTGAGCTTCAAAATTGATTTATCTCTAACAGCCGTTAGCATTTTTTTAGCCCCGATAGCAGCGGAAATCCTTCTGCGCCGGTGTTCGGCACAAAAGATTGCAGCGGATAGCAGGAAAAAGCTCCTGAAAAACAACATTAAACCTAAAGTAGTACAACCGGCCCTGCCGCGTATCACAGGTGCATAAAAGATTTAAATGAATACGGCTGTATAAACTACGTCCCAAAAAAAAATAGAAACCAGAAAAGCGTCATTTATTTTCTTGTTTAAAAGTGGAGCCGCTATTTTTTGGACAGTAAAAATAAGATCAGTTTTTTATAAATGTTTAGTAATTTAAATTTTGTCGCAAAATCGTGGCACCTGCAGTTTTAGGAAACGATAAGCATAGTAAAATCAAGCCCTAAGAAGATCAAGTTCGAAACTGTATTAAAAAATTTTTATCATGGGTATTCAGTTTAAAATTGCCACTATTGTACGGCTCTTTAAAATCCATCTTTACCCCCTTTTGTATTCATAAAATATATTTTGAAGGTAAAAAGATAATAGTTAGTTAACCGATCCGACAGGACCAAATTTATTCTATAATCTGCCCCTTTTGTATACGCGCTTCAAATCGAATGTAAGGGAAAATATTTAAAAACTTATTAAAGAACAATCAAATCTTTGTATCTTTATTCTAAGCTGTTATGCCATTATTTTAAACTATTATACATTGGAAACACCATACGTTTATTTTGAAAGGATACTGAGTAAACTTGCAGAAAGTTACCCTGGGAGCTGCAAACTGGAAGCGCTTGCGCCACTTGTGATACCCCCTTATAATGTACTGAAAACATTTAGCGAAAATATATCTGTACAGAGGGAAAATCAGGCAAAAATACTCGATGCTCTGATCCTATTGGAAGATCTGGGATATATTGTCCTTGATCAGGCTTCAGATGAAAGCTGCATAACCGCCAAAGGCCTGATCCAGATAAATCATAGAATATTGTCCAATTAACCTGTAAAAAACTGTCCTTTGAAATTATCAAGTAAATCAGCAATTGCCAATGGTCAAAACCTGCAAAAAATTACTGGAATCAAATCAAAAAAAAAAGAAGAATACTCTGATTTAATAATCTGCACACTAAATTTTGGAAATACGAATATGAAAATTATAAGTTCCGGCAGTTATGTTCACAGAATCGGAGTCTATAAAAAATACTTTAAGCGGCGCTCGGAAATAATCAGTTCTGCCAATAAAAAAGACGCCTGCTTGAGCAGGCGCCTTTACAAGCTCACTGTGATAGTATGGTTATGCTACAACTACGTTTACTGCGTTTGGACCTTTACGGCCTTCTTCGATGTCATATCGTACTGCATCGTCTTGACGGATGCTTTCTGACAGTCCTGAAGCATGAACAAAAACTTCGGCTCCTCCATTATTAGGAGTTATGAATCCGAATCCCTTTTCTTCATTGAAAAATTTTACTGTACCTTCTTGCATTTTAATGTATTTAATTATTCAAAGATAGGTATATTTAATTAGAAACGCCTGAATTTGAGTTTTTTATTTTCTATAATTTATACGGCTGTCCACGGGGTTTGACTGCAGTAATCTGTTCAGCATGTTCCTTGATGCAGCAACAACTTGTCTGAGATCAAGGCTGTTTGTTGTAATAAGTCCTGCTTTCTAATTTCCACTGCAGATTCCATATTCGAACAATGAAAAGATTCACTTAAAATCATAATAGGAATTTATCAAAAAAAAGGGGCTTACACAAGGGCTCTTGAGTATTGTAATGCCAATAGCCAGAATCTCTTTTCTGATCGATGCTCCCGAGCTTTGTCTACCCGGTCCAGGCGGAGACTTTGGAACAGTAAACCATGTATTACCATTCCTTTCTGCCGGCGTAAGACCAGCCGGTAAAGATAGCAGTATAATGGCTGCCGGTCCGGCTCCTGCAGCTGACTGGTCCAGAAGAATATTGAACAATTTCTGCTGCGGTAAAGGATAAATCAAATACATCGCCTAGATCTGCAGTACATACTGTTGAATCTAAAATCGAAAATATTTATGTGGCCGTTTCATTTAAGGCTGCATAACGTGAAGCCCTTAATCGTATTCTGGCATAAGCATTGGCAGAGGTGATTTTCTTATTTACTTTGAGAAGTTTTCCGAACTGCGTTTTTGATGCTGCTAAAATCGCCATAAATTTCCCTGCTGCTGCGATTTTACGTCACTTGTCAAAGTGCAGAGAAAGGCAAACGGGCCTATACAAATGCTTTACAGAAAATTGAAAAATCTGGTATAATTTGAAGAAAGCAGAGCTGAAGCCCGCCAAAAGACAGCCTAATATCACAGCGGACCAGCAAAAAAACAGCGGTTATTTAAAAGCCCGCGCCCCTGCGCCGCATCTCAAGGAGTAAAAAGGCTGATAACGTCCGGGCTGGTCTTTCAGTAAAAAGCTCGCCGGCATACTGCCGGCGGGCTCGGGCATAAACCCGGAATTAACTTAGTTTGTTTATAAAAGACTGCGTACAGGTATTGAATGCTGATAAAAGAATTGTTGCTTTTTTTTAATGGTAAGGCGCTGAAGCCCTGCAAAATTAAAACTGCTCATTGCTTCTTATTTGATCAAAGATAATAATTTTACTGATATTTTCCGCAGGCCGGAATGTTAAAAAAAGCATGCCCCATAATGATATATCTAAGCATGTTATTATCTTCTATTATTTCTATATCTAAATCATTATTATTTCTTAAATTCACGTGATCACAGTATCAAAACTTCAAGAGATGGAGAAGTATAAAATTTATGACCGTGATTTCAGAGTGAATGCTGTCAAACTGGGACTTGAAACAAATTTTTTTAAAGCGGCAAAACAACTTGGCGTACCTACAACGAATATTTACAGATGGCGGAATGAACTTAGCAAAGACGGATCAAAAAGCTTTTGCGGCAGAACTCCTGAACAAAAACGGATTGCAGAACTTAAGCTCGCACTGAGAAGAAAACTAAAAAAGGTTGAAATTCAAATTGAAATATTACAAAGCGCAGGCAGATATATCCATCAAGGCAAGCCGCATATTTTTCACTTTATTGAAAATAATCTAGATAAATATTCACTTTGGAGAATGTGTCAAGTTTTAGGTATAATGCCGGCTACTTATATTAACTGGAAAAACAAAATACTTTCTCCCAGAAAACGTAAGACAATTTTATTAGAGAAAGAAATAACTTCTATATTCTATGAATACAAAGAGATGTACGGTAATGCAAAAATTGCAGCAGAATTACAAAGCCGGGGCATTCAATTAAAATTGTGCGCAGTATCCTGGTATATGAAAAGACTGGGCCTTGTCAGTAAGCACAGCACAAAGAACAAGGTCAAATCCGGTATACGATTTAATGCTCATAATCCTTGTATTTTTCCTAACGTTTTAAATAGACAGTTTAAAGCCGACAAACCTTCTCTGATCTGGGTAACGGGCATAGCGAGTCTGGAAACAGCCCAGGGGCTGCTGTACCTGACAATTATCATAGACTTATTCGACAGAAAAATTATCGGATGGAATCTAAGCGAACATTTGACAATAAGAGAAACCTCCATGCCTGCCTGGGAAATGGCTGTTCAAAACCGCGGAACAAAAAAAGGGCTTATATTTCATTCTGACAGATCATCTCAATACGCCAATAAAATTTTCACTCGTAAATTAAACTCTTATGAGCATATTATAAGAAGTATGGCCCGGGCAGGAAATCATTTAGACAATGCTGTCCCTAGGAGCTTTTTTATTTCCATTAAATCGGAACTTGTTAATTTAAACAGTCTTCCAACAAAAAAGGATATGGAAGACAAAGTAGCTCACTATATTGAAAATCTCAATTCAAAAGTCGTAACGTTATAAATTATAAAACTTTAAGCTGTGAAAAGAAAATATGAAGACCATTTTAAAGAGCAGGCCGTCAGGTTAAGTTTTGAGCGGGGGGAGATCAGCAGTGTCGAGAGAGAGCTCGGCATAAATCGCACCAGCTTGGGCAAATGGCGGAAAAAATATGAACACCTAAAATTAGCACCGAAGGATGCTGTAATTATAGAGCTCAACAAAAAAATTAAAGATTCGCTGCTTACACTTGAGATTTTAAAAAATGGCAGTGAGTTCGCCGCTCAAGGAAAAGTAATGACTAAAAGATTCATTGAAAATAATTCATCGAAATATCCTATTGGTAAAATGTGTGCATTACTGCAGATATCCCAGCGTGCCTATTACAAACTAAAAAAAAAGGAAATATCGGATAAGCAGTCTCAAATAATTCTCTTAAAAGAAGAAGTTGCAGCGGTATATTATGAGTTTAAGAAAACATATGGATACAGGAAAATTGCAAAAGTACTTCAATGCCGGGGATTTAAAGTGGGAGAATCGCAGATTAGAATATACATGAATGCACTGGGACTGCGCCGAAGAGCTAAATCCAGATTCACTATAACAACTGATTCAGTTCACAATCATTATATTGCACAAAATATCTTAAACAGGGAATTCACAATTAATCAGCCCGCTAAAGCATGGGTTTCAGACATTACCTATATCGCAGCAGAGAAAGGCTTCCTGTATCTTACAATCGTCTTGGATTTATTTGACAGGAAAATCATTGGATGGAGTTTAGCAGACAGCATGAGCACAAAAGAAACTACTTTACCTGCTTGGGAAATGGCCGTTAAAAACAGGAATATTACTCAAGACTTAATTTTTCACTCTGACAGAGGGGTCCAATATGCCAATAAAATTTTTACTGAAACTTTAGACTCTTATAAATTTGTAAGACGCAGTATGAGCCGCAAGCAGAATCATAATGACAATGCAGTTTCCGAAAGCTTTTTCGGCAATTTGAAAAGAGAACTAATTAACGGGAATAAGCCTCTTCCAAGAGAACAAATGAGAGTCCAAGTTTACCAGTACATTGAAAACTGGTATAATAAAAAGAGAAGGCATTCATATCTAAATTATAGAACAATCGAAGAGTTTGACAAACTGCATTGCATATGATTGCATTTCGGTCTTCATCTTTAAAATAATTTACGGGCAATAAGGGATAAATTATTTAATTATACACATACCGCAGCTTATTTAAAAAAACATCTTGAAAGCAGAAGGATAGAAGAGAAATTAAGATACTGCCTTTAAATCTCCCATAAATCTTGCAGAAGTCTGTTCTGTGCTATAACCACAGCCAAAAGACGCCGATTGGGCTTCTGAGTCCGAAAACTGGTGTTTTTAGCAACTTTCTGCTGCACCTTCTAGAGTAGTGAGGATCTAATTGAACGGCAAAGCTATCCTTGCCGGCTATTTATTTCAATTACGTTTATACTTCGATGCTGCTGATTCGATTTCCTGTATTGTTTTCTTTTTCCCTTTAGAAATCCATTCTAAAAGTTCCTCTTCAAAAAAATAAAGTTTTTTACCATACTTATAGCACGGGATTTTTCTCTGCCTTACAAGACCGTAAATTGTAGGCTTTGCTTTCCCTATCAGCCTGCTTGCTTCTTCAACCCCGATAGGAATGCTTTTTTCTTTAGATTCATATACCTGCACATTCTGAATCAGAAGTTTGATCTCGGCAATTTCTTTCACTAAATGCGCTACTGCTTTGGGCAGGTTCTCAAAAGAGATTTCGTTAATGTCCATAGCTATCGTTTTTAACAGTTATGGTGCAAATGAAAAAAGTGTTTCTGCTGTGTCGCTCTTCAAAGCAGAAACACTTGAAAAACACGGCGCTTAATGCCAATATCTATTAGTATTTAAAAATCTGCAAGATCCTCCATAATCTTTAAAAGCCCTTTCTGTTCATCATCTTTGAGATGCGTTTTAATGCTCTTCTGCTCGACATCTTTTAAAGCTTCAGTAAAAGTGAGCTTTAGAAATTGTGCGGCTGTGTCTTGTCTGCTGACTTTAAAATAATTCCAGATATTCCAGCCAAAATGATACAGATCCAGATTGGACAGCTCTTTTACTTTTACCGGTTTAATCTTTTCAAAATTTAGGCCTTCAGCATATATGAGTATATTGCTGCCCAACTGCTCCAGATCATGATCCGACACATACGGCGCAAACTCCTTATGCGCATAACGGATGGCTGTATCAATTCTGGCCTGTTTTTGATTTCTGGCTGCATTTTGCCGCTCCTCCCTTATCTTCTGAATGTCAATGGCAGCATTTTTATTTTCAGGCATTTTGGGCGTAATTAAATTATTATCAAGCCCTTCTTCTATTTTTACAAGATCCTCACTTGTAATGAAGCTTTCAGGCGATTGCTTTTTTTCAGTCTTCAAAAAACGATTCACCAATCTCTCGGCCAAACCGTTTAGAAACAAACTTAGAATTGCAAACATTAAAACTCCAAATCCAGTGCTGATCCAAAAGAAAACGCCGGCCGTATATTCATCCGCACCTTTTTCCAGAAGCACCAGTCTTCCGATTGCACCGACAAAGACACAGACTAAAAAAACAGACAGGTAAACTGCAATATATTCGAAGTACTTTATTTTCATTGCGCTCTTTTCTTTAAAGATTCCAATTGTATTGCCTGCGAAGCTCTGTTTTTCTTCTCATCTATTACTTTGGCGTAGATTTGAGTAGTTTTTACGTTGGTATGCCCCAGCATTTTGCTGACCGTATAGATGTCTGTCCCGCTTGAGAGCTGCAGTGTTGCAAATGTATGTCGGAAGCAGTGGAAGGTAATGTTTTTTTTTATGCCGGCAGATTCAACCCATTTTTTCAGAGGACGTGAAATCCACGACGGGTCCGGCAGATCCTCAAAAACAAGCTGCCCGGGAAGTCTTGGCTCTCCGCAGAGCTGCAAAGCCTGCTCAGAAATAGGCATATACTCGACACCCCTTGTTTTTTTCTGGGTGAAATGCAGTTTGGCCATGTCGTCTTCAAGGCTTATCTCTTTCCAGCGGAGCTTCTGGATGTCGGAATGCCGCAGGCCGGTAAGCGCTGAGAAAAGCGCGGCTCTTTTAAGGACATCTTTTTCGCAGGGCATTTCAGCCAGCACGTTCAATTCTTTAATGGTAAGATATTCGCGTCTTGATTCCTGCTCAGGTATGCCTTTTATTTTTGAAGACAAATCAACGGTTAGATATCCGTCGATAAAGGCCTGTTTTAAAGCAGCTTTAAATATGGAAAAATACCTTGCTGCAGTGTTGCGGGAAAGTATCCCTTTTTTGCCTCCTCCGAGCGGCGCAGCCAGCAGAAACAGCTTAAAATCTTCCGCCATTCTGCTGTCAATCTGGGAAAACACCAGCCTGCCTTTGGAATAGCTTTTTAAAAACTCTATGGTCCGCTCCCAATTGATCATAATGGATTTTGAGCTTCGGGCATGCCTTTTTGCTGCCACAGAGGCAATGTATCTGATAAAATCCTCTTTTGCTTTTTCTTTCTGTTCAGCCAATAGGTTCTCGGCATCACTGTACAGATCTGTATTATCGTATTCTTTCTGCCTGATTTTACGCACTCCGTCGGCATAGAGCATAATTTCACGGTCGGTTTCGCTTCTGGTGATTATTATTCCGTTATCGCTGCGTCTGGGCTTATAGGATTTTATGCCCTGGGAATCTGTACGGGCGGTTCTCTGCTTGTCCCACTCCACGGTTTTTACGGTTCTGTTTAAGTATTCACGGATTCTCTGTGGCGTTTTCCTTCCGGAAACCTCAACAGGATAGCTTTCTATGTAGACATACCATTCCTCTCGGTCTTCTGCTTTTCGCAGGCGCACAGTCACCTTGGTTTTTGCTAATTGTTTCATATAAAATCATTTCCGTTATACAAGTTATCAATTTCGCTTTTTGGAGCATATACATGCTTTCCGATCTGCCTGGTAGGTATTGAATATTTCCTGATATGGCTGTAGACAGAACCTTCCGATATCTGAAATCTCTGAGCAATTTCACCAATCGAATAGCAGTCTTCTTTTTCAAGGCTGTATAATTTTTTCTTCGGTGCGCTCTCAGCCTGCGGCAGGCTTCGGGCAGGGCCGAACATCCCTTCCATGACTCTGCGGTCGATCCTTACAAGACGGGTTCCAAGATTGACTGAAGGAATTTTTCCCTGGCCGACAAGCCTGTAAAGGGTCTTTTTCGCAATGCCAAAAAGCATGCCAGCTTCAGGAACAGAAATAAATGCTCTGTTCTCGGGTATTTTATTTATCAGAGCTTTGACCTCGTCTTCAATTTTAAGCAGCTTAATCTTCCGTTTGTATGCTTTTTTGCTGCAAATATGTGAGCAGTAGACAGAAGCCACGGTCTTGGGCAGAAATTCCTCCCCGCAGTTAAGACATTGTTTATTTCTTCTTTTCATCGCCTTTGTCGCCTAATTAAGGTACTATAAGGGTACATAAGGGACACTTTGTCTCCCTTTAAGTGCCGGTACAAATATGGTACAAATATATGATAAAAAACGATTAAAAAACAGCAGAAACAAAAATGCATAAAAAAGAAAAACCGCTGTAAACTTTACGTTTACAGCGGTTTAACACTTATTGTTAACTGATGTTAATCAGTACTTATTTGACTTCTTCGAATTCAACGTCTTCTACGTTGTCTCCTGACTGCTCTTGTTGTGGAGCAGCTTGTTGACCTTGGTCACCACCTTGAGCGTACATTGCTTCTGTAGCTGTTTTCCAAGCTGCATTTACATTGTCTAATCCTTTTTGGATTGCATCAAGATCTTGAGATTGGTGAGCCATTCTCAATTCAGTTAAAGCATATTCAATAGCTGTTTTTTGATCGTCTGTTAATTTATCTCCTAACTCTTTCAATTGAGATTCAGTTTGGAAAATAGTACTATCAGCTTCGTTCAATTTCTCAGCTCTTTCTTTTGCAATTCTGTCAGCATCAGCGTTAGCTTCAGCATCTTTTTTCATTTTTTCGATTTCTTCAGCTGTTAATCCAGAAGAAGCTTCGATACGGATATCGTGAGATTTTCCTGTTCCTTTGTCAGTTGCAGAAACTTTGATGATACCATTAGCATCGATATCGAAAGTTACTTCGATTTGAGGAACTCCTCTTGGTGCTGGCGGGATACCGTCTAAGTGGAAACGACCGATAGTTTTGTTATCAGCAGCCATAGCTCTTTCTCCTTGTAATACGTGGATTTCAACAGATGGTTGAGAATCAGCAGCAGTAGAGAATACTTGAGATTTTTTAGTTGGGATAGTTGTGTTAGATTCGATTAATTTAGTCAATACACCACCCATAGTTTCGATACCTAAAGAAAGAGGTGTTACGTCAAGTAACAATACATCTTTTACATCTCCAGATAAAACTCCACCTTGAATAGCAGCTCCAATAGCAACAACCTCATCAGGGTTAACACCTTTAGAAGCTTTTTTACCGAAGAATTTTTCAACTTCGTCAGCGATTCTTGGCATACGAGTAGAACCTCCAACAAGGATTACTTCGTCGATATCAGATGTAGATAAACCTGCATCTTTTAATGCTTTAGCAACTGGCTCCATAGAACGTTTTACTAAAGTATCAGATAATTGCTCAAATTTAGCTCTAGATAATTTTTTCACTAAGTGTTTTGGTCCAGAAGCAGTAGCAGTTACGTATGGTAAGTTGATTTCTGTTTCAGCAGAAGATGATAATTCAATCTTAGCTTTCTCAGCAGCTTCTTTTAAACGCTGTAATGACATTGGATCTAAACGTAAATCAATACCTTCTTCAGTTTTGAATTCGTCAGCTAACCAGTCAATAATAACCTGGTCAAAATCATCACCACCTAAGTGAGTATCACCATTTGTAGATAATACTTCAAACACACCGTCTCCTAATTCCAGAACAGAGATATCAAAAGTACCTCCACCTAAATCGTAAACAGCAATTTTTTGATCATTTCCTTTTTTATCTAATCCGTAAGCAAGTGCAGCAGCAGTTGGCTCGTTGATGATACGCATAACTTTAAGACCAGCGATTTCACCAGCTTCTTTTGTAGCCTGACGCTGAGCATCGTTAAAGTAAGCAGGAACTGTAATAACTGCCTCAGTTACTGTTTGACCTAAATAGTCTTCAGCAGTTTTTTTCATTTTTTGAAGTGTCATTGCAGACAATTCTTGAGCAGTGTATAAACGACCGTCAATATCCACACGCGGCGTATTGTTGTCACCTTTTACAACACTGTAAGGAACTCTTTTTGCCTCATCTTGAGTTTCAGCAAAAGTGTGTCCCATAAAACGTTTAATAGAAGCAATCGTTTTTGTAGGATTCGTTACTGCTTGTCTTTTTGCAGGATCCCCTACTTTAATTTCGCCACCTTCAACAAAAGCGATGATAGATGGAGTCGTTCTTTTTCCTTCTGCATTAGGGATAACAACTGCTTCGTTACCTTCCATTACAGAAACACAAGAGTTCGTCGTACCTAAGTCAATTCCGATTATTTTACCCATTTTTTATATATTTAATTTTGATTTATTTTTTTATAACTCAGGTGGCATAAGTCAATCTTTGTGCCAATATAAAAAACCAAAGTAAAATGTCAGTTTTGGTATTGACACATTAATAATCATCTGACAACATGACATTTTTCAAGACTGACATTCGTGGCATAATACTAATTTCCATGTCATTATTCAGGAGCTGTTTCCCGCTCTCCGCTGTATCTTTTATGGCGAACAACGCCATAAAAGGATGCCGCTTCTATCGGGGCTAAGTCAATAATTTTCATTAGAACTTTTACATTTACCAAATCAGAATATTTTTAATTAAATACCGAAATTAATTACATTAGCATTTTTCTAAATCTAAAAAATGGAAAATTACAGCATCATTATATTCATACTTGCCATTGTTATCGGACTATCTGCCTTTGCTGATAAAGCAAAACTTCCCTACCCTATTCTTTTAGTGATTGTGGGAATTGCCATTGGTTTTATTCCAACGATGACCGAAATTGAAATCAATCCTGAAATTATTTTTTTATTATTTCTGCCGCCATTATTATATGATGCATCATTTAATATCTCTCCTAAAGATTTCAAAACCAATATCAATACGATAAGCACACTAGCCATTACTTTAGTTTTTCTTACTACATTCTGGATTGCTGTTGTGGCTCATTATATGATTCCTAATATAACCTGGCCTCTCGCATTTGTACTCGGAGCTATTCTTTCTGCAACCGATGCCGTTGCCGCTGTAAGTATCACAAAAGGATTAGGAATATCTCATAAAACCATTACCATTCTTGAAGGCGAAAGTTTGATAAATGATGCTTCGGCATTAGTAGCTTACAGATTTGCTGTTGCTGCCGTACTGGGATCTGCTTTTATAATCTGGCAGGCAGCACTGCAGTTTATTTTATTATTAGGAGGAGGTTTTCTGGCAGGATTTGTAATGTCAAAAATTCTGGCTGTTATTTTAAAAAAAGTCCACAAAAATTCAAATGTCACGATTAGTTTCATGCTTTTAATGCCTTTTGTAACTTATTTAATTGCAGAGCATTTACATGTTTCCGGAGTTATTGCCGTGGTTATTTCCGGGTTGGCGATTGCGCGTTTCAGCAAAAAAATATTTCCTGAAAGTTTAAAAAACAGTTCCCGAAGTTTATGGGATATTATCATCTTTTTATTAAACGGATTAATCTTTATCCTGATTGGACTTAATTTTAGATATGTATTAAAGGATATTGAAGATGATATGATATTACCTTATATTGGCTATGCATTCATTATAACCATCGTTGCCTTATTGATACGATTCGTAAGGATATTTCTTCAAAAAATTAATCTTCAAAAAGCGTTTCAAAAAAATCGAAAAGGAAGAAGAAAAATCAGCGAAGATGCTCTTTTAGACTTTAAGAACAGTATAATTTTAGGATGGTCAGGAATGCGCGGTATTGTATCACTTGCCATTGCCATTGGGCTTCCAAGGTTTCTTGAAGACGGAAATCCGTTTCCTGAACGTAACGCAATTATTTTTATTTCTGTCGCCGTAGTGCTTTTTACGCTTATTGGGCAGGGACTTACACTTCCATTTATTGTTAAAAAATTAAACTCTAAACCAGAACAAATAGAATCTTAGAAAAGTTAGAAAAAAAATAAAAAAAATATGCACGCATAGCAATTTCATGCTATTCGTTTATTTTTTATTCGTAATTTCGATTCTCATTAAAATTACAACTACAAAATGGCATCATTTATAAAAGAAATATCTTTACGCTGGTCAGATCTTGATCCCAATTTTCACGTGCGCCACAGCGCTTATTACGATTTTGGCGCACAACATCGTATTGAAATCCTTGAAGAATTAGGATTAACTTTAAAAGTAATGCAAACGCAGGGTTTTGGACCGGTTTTATTTAGAGAAGAATGTGTTTTTAGAAAAGAATTAAAACTTTCAGACAAAATCTTCATTCATACTAAAACATCAAAAATGAAGGCCGATGCTTCCCGCTGGTCAATTATTCATGAGTTTAGAAGAGAAGACGACACACTTTGCGCCACCATTACCGTTGATGGAGCATGGATGGATACAAAACTAAGAAAACTGGCTTCTCCAACTCCTGAAATCGCAATTCAGGCTTTAAGTATTTTCCCAAAAAGCGATGATTTTGTTGGACTTTAAGTTTTAAAAAATATAAAATCCAAAAACATAATTTAGAGTTATGTTTTTGGATTTTTTTCTGCTGTTTATTCGGCTAAAACTTTAAAATTAGTGCTGAAATTTTCTCCCGAAATATTCAAAATATAAAGCCCGGTTATTTTTCTATTTCCAACATTCAAAGTAAAAACTCCGTTTTCATCAGAAATGATTTTTTCTCTAATAATCGTTTTTCCTGTAATATCACTTAATGAAGCGGTTGCCGATGCAAATGTATGACCTGGAACAGTAATAAATATTTGATCTTTCACCGGATTTGGATATACTTTTACGATACTTTTTCCCTGATTAAATTTATTTGTGCTTAAAAAATCCTGTGTAAACAAGGCAGCAACTTCTGTGGGATTTAGAGGATAATTAAAAATCTGTAATTCATCAAATTGTCCTTTATAGGGCGCTGGAGCCGTTCCGGATGTTAACTCAATTTCGCCGATATTTCCAATAATCAAATCCGTTTCTTCAGAAATTCCGGTTACGGCTGTTTCATCCAATTCGGCAGAAAAAATACCGTTTGTATAAATCCTGATTTTATGCGCCGGAATATCTCTCATAATGACCACATTTACCCATTCGTCTGTAAAATATTTGGCTGCAGCCGTAGTTACTTCTTTTTTCGTTTTATCATCATCAATTGCAAAACGCAAAAGGCCTCCTTTAATCTCAACATTATATCTTCTTCCCGTAGCACCTGTTGTTGTATTTTTTGTAAAAGAACCTTTGCACAAAACATAAATACTCGTGGCAGAAGAACTTGGCAGTAAAGCCGGTGCAGCTTTCATCCAAAATGAAAGCGTAAACGAGTTTTTATCAAACAGCAAATAATCCTGATTTGGAATATTTACCATCGATTTGTTATTGGCAGAAGTCGAAAAATCGATCGCATTATTGGCTTTTCCTGCTACTCTTACATTTGCATTATCAAAATCAGGATCTAAAATTCCATGATTGGCATAACTCGAAATATCTGCAATTTCTTCTCCCTGAAGTGCAGCTTCCTTAAACGGCCAATGACCAACAAGACTTGGCGTTAAGGCGCTAAAACTCCAAACATCGCCTGTTGCTGTTCCTTTGGCATTTACCGCATCTACTCTCCAATAATAATTTACAGCCGAATTTAAACCTGTAACCTGATACAATGGGCTGGCTGAATACGGCACATCTGCCAGCTTATTCAGGCTTGAAGTATTTGTTCCAAAATAAACAGAATATGTTGTGGTATTAGAACTTCCGCTCCACTTTAAAGTCAAATTACCGTTTGATAATTCTACATTCGAAACAGCGCTAACGGGCGTTGGATTTGTTACTTTGGCTGGCGCCGACGGAATTGGCGGTGTGGTTACAGAAACAACTTGGGTATAAACCGATGATTCTGTCGCATTTATTGCTTTTACACGATAAAAATACTGCGTATTCGGTACTAAATTTACTTCATTGTAAGTCGTTACATTTGGTCCTAAAGTACTTAAAACCGTAAAATCAGTTCCGTTTAAAGAACGTTCTAAAACATAATTGGTTTCGTTTCCTGCATTATCATTCCAATTTATAGTAAACGAACTCGATGGCGGTATTTCAGTCGAAACCACATTAGTAAAATTGACATTTGAAGGCGGCATAATAAAATCCGGCGGGGTTACATTCGTCAAACCGTTAATGTAAACTTCAATATTAAAATACGGCGAATGCGATGTACTTACAGCCAAAGCATCGGCACTATTATTTTTATCCAATCCGTTAGCATCTTCCCAAGCATCCGGCATTCCGTCATTATCTGAATCTAAAGGTGACGGCGCGCCGTAAACGTGTCCTGCGCCTCCGTTTGTAAAACCAAATTGCGTTGTTAAATCTGTCTGCACATACACATACGATGCTGTTGTTCCTTTAGACATCAAATCAGAAATCATTAAATTGTCAACCTGATCTCTTCTTGGATATGACGCTCCAACACTCGAAACAATTTTATTATAAGCATCCTGAGCCGTTAAAGTGGTGTTTTTCATTGGATAATCATACGGCGCAGAAAGAATGGTCGAGGCATTTCCTGTTGGATATCCTGTTAAATCTGACGGAACCAGAGTTCCGTTCAGTACTCCGTCTTTATTATTATCAAAATAATTTCCAGATCCATACAACGAGAAATTGTCATTTCCGCGATTAAAAGGCGTAGAAACGGTATTGCTTGTATTAGGACCGCCAATGAAATAATTATTGATAATATTTACATCTGAACTTCCGGCAGAATCGCCGCCCATAATGTAGGCATCGCCAGACTCTGTGTGTCCGTAGGTGTTTCCGTAATTTCCCCAATTGTAAACCACATTATTTACAAACTCGTTAATACCTTTAATTTTATTGTTTCGGGTTTTATTACAGATGTATAAATTGCCTATTAAACTTATTTTTCCGCCAGAAGGCTGAATCAATCCTCCTGCCGAATGATTATGTCGATGCAGTCCCTGCCCTATGATCGAATTTTGTATCGTAATATTATCCGGACTTAAACCTTTGTTATCCCAGTTAATTGAAAAAACTTCATCGGTTCCCCAGGTAAAAGTCATGTGATCAAAAATCATATTGGCACCGTTTGCCAATCCAGATGCATCTTGATTTTGAGCCGTTCCGCCGTATCGAATACGAAGATATCGGGCAATTGTATTACTCGCTCCGGTAAAGGTAACTCTTGGGCCTAAAAATACAATTCCTTCGCCTGTTGCCGTTTGTCCTGCAATAGTGGTATTAGCGGCAACCACAACCTGAGTCTGGAGATTTACGATACCGCCAACTTTAAAAATCACGAATCTTCCTTCCTGGCTCACAGCATCACGAAACGAACCCGGACCGCTGTCATTTAAATTAGTTACTAAATAAATCTGCGGATTTGCCGCACCGCGCGCTCCGGTCGTAAATCGGCCAAAACCCGTTGCTTCCGGAAATGCCAGAGTCTGGGCTTTTACATTTCCAGCAGATACAATCAGCCAGCAATTCATAAAAATTTTAAGCATAAGCTTAAAACTTGAGGTAGTTTTTCTCATAGTGATTTGGTTATAATGGTTAAATAGTTATAACCAAATTAGCCATTAGACCAAATGAGACTGTCCTGTTCAATCCTGTTTTACAATTCTAATTATCAATATTTTACATTATTAAAACTGAAATAGAAATTTCATTTAAATTCAAATAATGTAACTGAAGCTCGCAGATGCTTTTTTAAATTTAAATCATATTTTTAACACAATAAAGATTATAAATAATTTTAGGCAGTCTAACTCAATTCAGTTATTTCAATCTTAAAATTATTACTTTGATATCGGGTATTTTCGCTAATAACAATAACTTTGTTAAGCATCAATTTAAAATAGTAAAAAGGTATGTTCGACTTTGCAAAAGACTTTAGAATAGGCATCATTATTTTTATAATAGCCATTACAACCATTATTCTGGGAGCAGTAACAGACAAATTGTTACGTTATTTTTTGTACCGAAAACTAACTAATAAAGAATATGATGCCACGGGATTTAAGTTCTTAAAACATTTAATTATAACTGTAATTTATATTCTGGGTTTTGCTTTTGCTTTAATTCAAATTCCAGAATTTAAAATTATCGGGCATTCGTTTTTAGCGGGAGCAGGAGTTATTTCATTAGTTGCCGGTCTTGCTTCGCAACAGGCTTTGAGTAATATTGTGAGCGGTATTTTTTTGGTGATTTTTAAACCTTTTAGAATTAACGATAAAATCACGATCAACAATTTTGTAGGTACTGTAGAAGATATCAACCTAAGGCAGGTCGTTTTAAAAGATGCCGAAAACAATCGAATTATAATTCCAAACTCTGTTATCAGCGCTCAAATTATTGTAAATACCAATATGCATGACACCAAATGCTGTAAAATAATCGAAATAGGTATTGGTTACGAATCTGATGTTGAAAAAGCCCTTGAAATAATGCAAGATGAAATTGCTAAACATCCTCTTTTTATTGATACCAGAACTGCCGAAAATAAAAAAGCAAAAACATCTTTGGTGACAGCAAGAGTTGTGGCTCTGGCAGATTCGAGCGTAACTTTAAAAGCATGGGCCTGGGCAAAAAATTCTACAGATGGTTTTGTGATGTACTGCGATTTACTGCAAAGTATCAAGAAACGTTTTGATGAATCAGGAATCGACATTCCCTATCCACAGCGGGTTGTAACGCTTAAAAAGTAGATTCACATTTTTTCTGATAATTTTAAGATTTAAATTCTTGCTTTTAAAAATGCATGACGTAATTTTATAATTCTTAACCCAAAAAAAGCGTCAAAATGAAAATTATTCAGGCATTAATACTTTTGTTACCGCTGTTTTCTTTCTCTCAGAAAGAAAAAATAAAATCGTTAGACATAAATTTAACAAATTACGATTATCCATTTTCAGTTCAGTTTTTAGAATTGAATATTCAGCGTCAAAATTTAAAAATGGCGTATATGGATATAAAACCCGATAATTACAACAATAAAAACATCGTTCTTTTTCACGGAAAAAACTTTAACGGTGCTTATTGGGAAACTACAATAAAAGCACTTACAAAAGAAGGTTTTCGTGTTATTGTTCCGGATCAGATTGGTTTTGGAAAATCATCAAAACCGGATAATTTTCAATATACGTTCCAGCAGTTTGCAGAAAACACTAAAAAATTACTCGATCATTTAGGTATTGCAAAAACTACCATTTTAGGCCATTCTATGGGCGGAATGTTAGCCGCAAGATTTACTTTGATGTATCCTGAAACAGCTGAAAAATTAGTTCTCGAAAACCCAATTGGTCTTGAAGACTGGAAACTTGTAGTTCCATACAAACCCGTCGATTGGTGGTACGAATCTGAATTAAAGCAAAATTATGAAGGCATCAAAAAATACCAAATGGAAAATTATTATGATGGAAAATGGAATGCTGATTACCAAAAATGGGCAGAGCTCGGCGCCGGCTGGACAACAGATCCGGATTACAATAAAGTGGCCTGGAATTCGGCTTTGATGTATGACATGATTTTTACGCAGCCTGTTTTATACGAATTTAAAAACATCAAAAGTCCAACGCTTTTAATCATCGGAACAAGAGACAAAACAGCAATTGGAAAACCGTTAGTTTCTGAAGAAGTGAGAAAAACAATGGGAAATTATGCTGAACTGGGCAAAAAAACTCAAAAAGCAATTCCAAATTCGAAATTAGTGAAGATTCCAAATACAGGACATTTACCTCACATCGAATCTTTCGATCAATTTATAAAACCATTAATCGTATTTTTGAAACAATAATTTTTTTTCAATGCAAGGCAATTGCGCTGGAAACCTATATAACTAATCTAAAATTAAAATAATATGTTTACAATCGACCAAATCAAAGAAGCACATTCTAAAGTAAAAAGCGGTGCTGATTTTCCAAATTATATACAAGATTTAATTATTCTGGGTGTAAAAGGTTATGACACTTTTGTGAATGACGGACACGTTGAATACTATGGTGTAAATGGCTATATCGTTACATCTGACGAAAAATATAATCTTATTTCAGTTGCGGCAACGGTCAATAAAGAGCTTTTTATTGAATTTCTTGTAAAACATCAGCAGGGTGAAACAGATTACTTAACTTTCTGTAATCATGCAGGACAATGCGGTATTGCAAAATGGAGAGTTGATATTATCGAAATGACCTGCACGTATTTTGACAGTGCTGAAAATGAAATTTTAATCGAGAAAATTCCAGAATAAATTCTAAAATGACAAATTTTAATTCAATTTATTCAACAGCTAAAAAAGGTATCTTTTTGATGCTTTTTTTAGTTTGTTTTACAGGATTTTCTCAGCATAAAAAAGAAAAAACGAAGTTTAAGGTTATTGCTTTTTATACTGCCAAAAACGATCAGGCGCATATAAGTTTTGTGCATGAAGCCAATAAATGGTTTCCAAAAATTGCTCAGGAAAATCATTTTGTTTACGATTCTACAAGCAATTGGAATAATTTAAATGCAAATTTTTTAGCCGATTATCAGGTTGTTCTATTTTTAGATACAAGACCTGAAGCTCCAGAACAGCGTGAAGCTTTTCGAAAATACATGGAAAATGGCGGCGGTTTTATCGGATTCCATTTTTCTGCCTTTGCTTTAAAAGATTCAAGTTATCCGCAAAATTGGGATTGGTATCACAATACATTTTTGGGTTCCGGCGAATACGGAAGTAATACCTGGAAACCAACATCGGCGGTTTTAAGAGTCGAAAACCAGCATCCGGCAACTAAAAACCTTCCTAAAACTTTTACTTCGGCACCAAACGAATGGTACAGATGGAGCAATGATTTAACCAAAAATCCAGATATAAAAATTCTTTTGGCAATAGACGAAAGCAGTTTCCCTTTAGGAACCGGGCCAAAAGCACACGAAATCTGGCACAGCGGTTATTATCCTGTAGTCTGGACCAATACAAAATATAAAATGTTCTATGTAAATATGGGGCATAATGATATTGATTACGAAGGCAAAACCAATAAAACACTTTCCTACACTTTTGATAATAAAACACAAAACCAATTAATTCTTAATGAATTGCTTTGGCTGGGGAATTCTAAAAAAATTAAATAAAATGGCTGTAAAACTTTCTTCTATCATCAATACAGACGAATTATTAAAATTAAATCCGTCAGAAATCATTTTAATCGATGCCAGAGCAGGAATTAATGCCGAAGAAAACTATAATAAAGAGCATTTAAAAGGTGCTCGTTATGTTGATTTAAATAAAGATTTAGCAGCAGTTGAAGATCCGGCAAATGGCGGAAGACATCCGCTGCCGTCTTTTTCTAAATTTTCTGAAGTACTTTCTAAACTCGGCATTTCACCTTCTTCTCATATTATAATTTACGATGATAAAAACGCCTCAAACGCTGCTTCAAGATTTTGGTGGATGCTGAGAGCTGCAGGACACGAAAAAGTTCAGGTTGTAAATGGAGGTTTACAAGAAGCTGTAAAAGCGGGTTTTCCTGTGAGTTCAGAAATCGAAACTTTTGAAGCAGCCGAAAAATATCCCGTTTCAGAATGGAAATTAAAAACTGCCGATATTGAAGAAGTAGAAAAAGTTCGAAATAACAGTGAGAATATCGTAATCGATGTGAGAGATAAAAATCGTTTTGACGGGCTTACAGAACCTTTAGATTTAATCGCCGGACATATTCCCGGAGCTGTAAATGTTCCGTTTAGTGAAAACCTGGATGAAAACGGTCTTTTTAAACCAGCAGAAATTTTAGCCGAAAAATACAACTCTGTTCTAAAAAACAAACCATCCGAAAATATAATCGTACATTGCGGTTCAGGTGTTACGGCCTGTCATACGCTTTTAGCAATGGATTATGCCGGAATTGAAATTCCAAAGCTTTATGTAGGTTCATGGAGTGAATGGTCCAGAAATGACCGCGAAATGGCAACTAAAGAAAGACAATAATCTCTTTTTATAACACATAAGAAACATAGATTTTTATTGTGTATAAAAGAGCATAAAAAGAAGCACGCTTCTAACACATAGCAAACTATGTTTGTTAATGCAAGTGAAACGCCTTTATTTAAGTTTCAAAAAGCTATGTTACTATGTGTTAAAAATGCTTAAAACAGTTTAAAAAATAGAAAACACAAAAATGCAGCACTGGGATATACTTTTATCTAATCAGGTAGATAAAAAAGCTTTTATAGACAGCATACTTAACGGCGAAGCAAAAGGAGAATTAGCCGTTTTTAATAATCAAAAAGGAATTTTGTTCTCTGATATCGCAATCGAAAAATTCATTGAAAAAGAATACCAATACGACAGCGTAGAAGCTTCTCCAGAATCGCACAGGCAATTACGAACTTTTTCATCTGGAGAACGCAAAAAAGAATTTTTAAAATACTGCATTAATCAAAAACCGGATTTTATCATTTTTGATAATCCGTTTGATCATTTAGATCAGGCTTCGAGAGTAATTTTAGCCGATTCTTTAAAAGATTTAATCCAGGATATTGCCATAATTCAGCTTTTGAACCGTGTAGTTGATGTTCTTGAATTTGTGCCTAATAAAGCACTAATTAAAGATAATACTTTTGAGTTTCACCCAATTTCAAAAACCGAAAATCATTTTAAAACCTTAAATACAGCGGCAATTCCAAAAGCGATTGAACCGCATTCTTTTCACGAAAGTGTATTAATAAAACTGGAAAATATTTCGGTTAGTTATGATGAAAGAAAAATTATAGACAATATTTCGTGGACTATAAAACAAGGTGAATTCTGGCAGTTAATTGGCCCGAATGGCTCAGGAAAAAGCACAATTTTATCCTTAATTACAGGAGATAATCCAAAAGGATTTGGACAGGATTTGTATTTGTTTGGAAGAAAAAAAGGCACCGGAGAAAGTGTCTGGGACATTAAAAAGCAAATCGGAATTTATACAACTTCTATGATGGATTTATTTCAAAAAGGCCACACTGTGGAGCAAATGATTCTTTCTGGATTTTTCGATCAGATCGGACTTTATACTGAGCCGACAACACATCAACAAAATATAGTTTCGCAATGGCTTGAGGTAATTGAAATGAGCCATTTAAGAAAAAAACGTTTTATAGATTTAACACTGGGCCAGCAAAGAGTTGCCTTAATTGTTCGTGCTGTTTTAAAACATCCGCCTTTATTAATTCTGGATGAACCTGTAGAAGGTTTAGACGACGAAAATGTCGATTTGGTAATTCAGCTTATCAATACCATAAAACAGCAGACAAAGGTGACGATTTTATATGTTTCTCACAGAATAGAACAAGGTCTTGCTCCTACTTCGGTATTTGAACTTTTACCAGCACCAACAGGATCAATTGGTAACATAAAATACCATTCAGAATTAAATTAAAACATAATGAAACTCAAAATAATTGGAATATTGATCCTGCAGTTTTTACTGTTTTCATGTTCCGGCACAATTTCAACAGTAAAGAAAGAATATAAGCTTTCAGATTCTGGAGAATTAAAATCAAACTGGAGCATCAATTCAAACGAATGGATTCGCAAAAACGATACCTTAATCGGTAACGGAGGCCCATCTCATTGGGGTGTTTTGATGTCTAAAAAACAGCTTCCAAAAAATTACGAGATTAATTTTAAAGTCAATATGACCAAAGAATCTTTGTTTGAAGTCATGTTAAACTCAGATAAAGAAAATTACATTAGAACCTATCTTTATCAAATTGATCAGAACATCGTAATAGGAAAAGGCGTTTACCATAAAAACAGTGACGAATATGGCAAACGTGGCGGACCAACATTGTTTAAAAAAAATCTGGAATTGCAGAATAACAAATGGTATACGATAAAAATTAAAGTACAAAATAATCAGTTGTTTTTTTCTGTAGATAACAAAACAGCACTGGAATGTTCTCTTGAAAAAAGCAATTTAAGTCAAAAAGGAAAACTAGGTTTCCTTACCAACGGAGAAGTCAAAATAATTGATTTAAGCATTAAAACGCTGTAAAAAAAAGTTTAGGTTTACCATTAAGACATTAAGGCAATTAAGGTATTCCGTTTAATTAAGTATACTTAACTAACTTTAATATCTTAAAGGTAAAAAACAAAAAAAGCTCCCAATCGGGAGCTTTTTTAATATTAAGAAATTATCTAATTTTCTAATTGACAAATTATCTAATTATCATCTTCTGTATTATGCGATTTCACATACGTACGCCATTTCTCAATACAATCCTGAAAATCCTGAGGCAGTTCTGTATCAAAACGCATTAATTCTCCCGTATTCGGATGAACAAATCCAAGTGTTTTAGCATGCAGTGCCTGACGTGGTAATGCTTTAAAACAATTTTCAATAAACTGTTTGTACTTTGTAAACGTCGTCCCTTTCAAAATCAAATGACCGCCGTAACGTTCATCATTAAATAAAGGGTGACCGATATGTTTCATGTGCGCGCGAATCTGGTGTGTTCTACCCGTTTCTAATTTGCAGGAAATCAAAGTTACGTAACCAAAACGTTCCAAAACTTTATAATGCGTAATAGCAGGTTTTCCAATCTCAGGATCAGCGAAAACTGCCATCTGCATACGGTCTTTTAAATGTCTGGCAAGATTTCCTTCAATTGTACCGCTCTCAGCAGCAACATTTCCCCAAACAAGGGCAATATATTCACGTTCTGTTGTTTTGGCTTCAAATTGTTTTGCCAAATGCGTCATTGCTGCTTCGGTTTTAGCCACAACCAAAAGTCCAGATGTATCTTTATCAATTCTGTGAACCAAACCTGGACGCTCGCTGCTGTTCATTGGCAGATTATCAAAATGATGCGCCAAAGCATTTACAAGAGTTCCTGTATAATTTCCGTGACCCGGATGCACAACCATTCCCGGCTCTTTATTAATCAGCAAAAGAGCATCATCTTCATAAACAATATTCAACGGAATATCTTCTGGAAGAATATGATTTTCAAATGGCGGATGCGACAACATAATCGTTATCACATCAAAAGGTTTTACTTTATAATTTGATTTTACCGGAATATCATTTACAAAAATGTTTCCGTCTGTTGCCGCATTCTGAATTTTATTTCGTGTGGCATTTGGAATCAAATACATTAAATATTTGTCAATACGCAAAAACGCCTGACCTTTTGGGACTTCAAATCTGTAATGTTCGAATAATTCGTCTTCCAGATCTAAATTTTCTTCAATATTATTGTTCATCTTGTGGGGTTTCTACAGGCACTGTCGTACTGTCTGCCTGGCTGTCATCTACATAACTCGCTTTTCCGTCACCTAAAACCAAATCAATTTTAGATGCTTTCAATACACGGTCTCCTACTTTTAAATTTCTGCCTTTGTAACGCATTTCAAGAACCATATCTTTTCCAAGATTTGGAATATACGTAATCGTTCCCGGTTCAAGTCCTAAAGCTTTTAAAGTTGGAACCGCTTCACGATATGTTTTTTCAATTAAATCAGGAATCTTAACAGATGAGAATCCAGACGAATTAATTTTAATATATATTTTTCTTCCTACTTTTACTTTAGTTCCCGGCAGCGGATCCTGCTCTACAACACTAAATTTCGGGTATTCACTTCTGTAATCAACACTATCCAAAAGCACATAATCTAAGTCCAGTTCGTCTAGTTTTTGTTCAACTTGTTCTTCAGTTAATCTGGCCAGATTCGGAACCGCAATTTCGTGTCCGTGATCAGTTGTAAACGTCAGCCAATGCATAAACAAATATCCTAAAACAGCAATAATAGCAGCTGCACCTAACACTTGTAAAAAAAACACACGGCTGGTTAAATACTTACGTAAACTCATAAATTTATTTTTAGATGAACGCAAAGATAAAGTATTTCATTTCAAAAAAAATGATAATTTTGTTTAAAACAGGAAAGTCTTTTTCAGGAACGCAAGCTTAGAGAGCGCTCAATGTAATTGGCACACAGATGACACAGATATAAACCGATTGAAAAAAAACAATTTGCGGCGATTTGTGTAATGCGCAGAAAAAATAAACAAATTAACGATTAAACAAATAAATAAAAGTCAATGAAAAACATTGCCATCATCATGGGCGGATATTCAAGCGAATACAAAATTTCGCTTATCAGCGGAAACGTTGTGTACCAATATCTTGACAAAACAAAATACAACGGATTCCGAATTCATATCTTTAAAGAGAAATGGGTTTATGTAGACGCAAATGACGCCGAATTTCCAATTGACAGAAACGATTTTTCTGTAACGGTAAACGGCGAAAAAATTACTTTCGACTGCGTTTTCAATGCCATTCACGGAACTCCGGGCGAAGATGGATTAATGCAGGCTTATTTTGAATTAATTGGATTGCCGCAGTCTTCATGCGATTATTACCAATCGGCATTAACATTTAATAAAAGAGATTTATTATCGGTTTTAAAACCATACGGAATCAAAACGGCAATTTCTTATTACTTAAACAAAGGCGACGAAATCAATACTGCCGAAATCGTTAAAAAAGTTGGGCTTCCTTGTTTCGTAAAACCAAACAAAGCGGGTTCTAGTTTCGGAATTTCTAAAGTAAAATCTGAGGCCGAACTTCCAATTGCAATTGAAGTTGCGTATAAAGAAGATAACGAAATCATCATCGAAAGTTTCCTTGACGGAACTGAAGTTTCTGTCGGCGTAATCAATTACAAAGGCGAAATCAAAGTATTGCCAATTACAGAAATTGTTTCAGACAATGATTTCTTCGATTACGAGGCAAAATACGAAGGAAAATCACAAGAAATAACACCAGCGAGAATCTCAGACGAGCTGACTCAAAAAGTGGGAGAAACTGCAAAACGTGCTTACGAAGTTTTAAAAATGAAAGGATTCTCACGAAGCGAATTCATCATTGTAGACAACGAACCGTATATGCTTGAAATGAACACTATTCCGGGTTTAACAACCGAAAGTTTGATTCCGCAGCAAGCAAAAGCAGCCGGAATTTCTCTGGAAGATTTATTTACAAATGCTATTGAATTATCGCTTGCATAAAGGTTCTAAGATACTAAGGTGCTAAGGTTATAAGATCTTAGCACCTTATTTTTTAAACCTATAAATATCAGACTAAACAAAGTAAAGTCAAAACCTTAGAATCTTAGCAGCTTAGAACCTTAGCACCTTAAAAAAAATGAAAGAAATCTTCGAATGGAATAGGCTCTTTTTTAACGAACTGCCAGAGGTTTTTCTTCTGGAAGTAATATTTCGTTCGACAGTAATGTTTACCATTTTACTGCTAACGTTAAAACTAGCCGGTAAACGAGGCGTAAAACAATTATCTATTTTCGAAACCGTAATTATCATTGCATTAGGTTCTGCTGCGGGCGACCCAATGTTTTATGAAGATGTTGGAATCGTGCCTGCGGCAATTGTTTTTTTGGTAATTATTACCCTTTATCGTTCTGTAACCTGGCTTACCGGAAAGAGCAAAAAATTTGAAGAGTTTATAGAAGGCAAAACCGAATGCTTAATCAACGACGGTAAGTTTTCTGTATCGAGTTTTAAAAAAGAAACTTTGGCACAAGACGAATTTTTCTCTGAACTCCGCGTAAAATCAATCGAACATTTAGGACAGGTAAAACATGCTTTTATAGAACCAAGCGGCGAAATAAGTGTGTTTTTCTATGAAGATAAAGAAGTGAAACACGGACTGCCTATTTTACCCGGTTTATTTAATGAAAAAAGTAAAATAATCGCAACAGACGGGATTTATGCCTGTACTTTCTGCGGTCATACAGAAGAAGTAAAAAAAGGAACCGCAAGCTGCGAAATCTGCCATAAAGATGAATGGGTTCCAGCAATCAAAACCCTTAGAATAACCTAAAATAAAAATCCAAATTCCAAAAGCAAAGCTTAATCCCGATAACTATTGGTATAGCAACTTAAAATATCAGAACCTTAGAACCTCAAAAAAATGAGAAAAGCCATATTTCCAGGATCATTTGATCCTATTACACTTGGACACGAAGATATTATCAAAAGAGGAATCCCTTTATTTGATGAAATTGTAATTGCTATTGGTGTAAACGCCGAAAAAAAATACATGTTTTCATTAGAAGAAAGAAAACGCTTTATTGAAGAAACTTTTAAAGACGAGCCAAAAGTTTCGGTAATAACTTATGAAGGTTTAACCATTGATTTGGCTAAAAAGCAAAAAGCTCATTTCATTTTAAGAGGTCTGCGCAACCCTGCCGATTTCGAATTTGAAAAAGCAATTGCACATACCAACAGAAAACTTTCTAAAATAGAAACAGTTTTCTTATTGACAGCCGCAAGTACCTCTTTTATCAGTTCGAGCATTGTGCGTGATGTATTGCGTCATGGAGGCGAATATGAAATGCTGGTTCCGGATGCGGTTCGGGTTAAGAAATAAAAACTCTAAACGGCATTGCGAGACACCAAGCAATCGCATATACAACAATCAAAAGCATAAATTTGCCAGCGAAGCAAATTATAAGTAATTTCGCATTTTTAAAATAAACACCAAACAATGAGTATCGAAAGAGAATTAAGCAAACGAAGCGGATCTAAATGTGAGCTTTGCGGCGCTGAAGAAAATTTAAAAGTTTATCAAGTACTTCCAACTAAAAAAGGAGGCATTGATGAAGCTGTATTTGCCTGTAACACCTGTATTGACCAAATTGAAAACCCTGACAATGTCGATTTAAATCACTGGAGATGTCTTAATGACAGTATGTGGAACGAAAATATTCCGGTTCAGGTTGCAGCCTGGAGAATGTTGAGCCGTTTACGTGCTGCAGGATGGCCTCAGGAATTGCTTGATATGATGTATTTAGACGAAGATACTCTTGAATGGGCAAAAGCAACCGGAGAAGGCGAAGATGACGAAAATAAACTGGTTCACCGCGACAGTAACGGCGTGGTTTTACAACACGGAGATTCTGTAGTTTTAATTAAAGATCTAAAAGTAAAAGGATCAAGCATGGTTGCCAAACAAGGAACTGCTGTTCGTAATATTCGTTTAGACCACGAAAACGCTGAATACATCGAAGGAAAAGTTGATGGACAGCAGATTGTGATTATTACGCAGTATGTGAAAAAGATATAGTTTTTGAGAGACAAAGTAACAAAGGTTCAAAGTTTTAAATTGAAATTAAACCTCTGAACCTTTACCTAAAATAAAAAAAGCTGCTCAATATGAGCAGCTTTTTTTTATACTAATAAGAGATATGTTAAAAAAAACTTTGTCCCTTTGTTTCTCTGAGGCTTTGAACCTAAAAAAGAATTATTTTTGGAATAATTTATTGATTTGATCTTTTACGAATGGCTCAGAAACGCTGTTTGTAGCAGAATCTCTGTCTTTGCTGGAAACCATGAACTGAACTGTAGCTTTGTCTGGAACAACGTTTCCTGTGTAGTGTAACCAGATGTAGTTGTTTGGCAATTCTAATTTAATGTCATATAACGGAGCAGCTGTAAAACCACCTACGATAATGTTGTAAAGATTAGTATAATCATTATTAACATTTTTGAAACTAAATTTTCTTAAAGGTGAAGAATCATCATCGTTTAAAATACTAGTGTAATACACTGTATATTCGTCTCCAATTTTCTGAATGTAGTTATTATTTACTTTTCCTAATTTTTCTACAGGAACTGTTTCAATAACTTTAATTTGCGCAAACGAAACAAAACTAAAGAACAAAATGGCAATGGTAATAATCTTTTTCATAGTGAATTTGGGGTTACAATTTTACTGCAACAAAAAAACACAGAAATATTGAAAAAACACCTATCAAATCATTATTTTTTTAACACAAAATTGTTAATCTTCTTCAGTAAATTATAAAAAACTGATTTACAAGCACATAAACCAAACCATAACTCTGTACAGCTATCTCAAAAAGGCTAAAATTTCTTATTTTTATCTTCTTCTTTCTTTATAACGTTGCGGGCAACTTCAATTTTAAATTTTTTACCCTTCATTTTTTCATCTTTTACCGCTTTCAGCAGATCTTTTACCTTACCGAATTTTACTGCTGCAAACGAAACAAAATCTTTTACTTCGATAAGTCCTAAATCGTCTTTTTCTAATTTCCCTTTTTGAGAAAAGAAACCTACGATATCAAACTTATTTAATTTTGTCTTTTTACCACCGCTAATGTATATAGTTTGAAATTGCGGAGGTTTAGGCAGCGACGTTATATTTTTAACGTCTAAAACCTGCATATCATAATCGATATAATCTAGTTTTTTCTCACTTTCGTGAACAATAATATAAGCCGTTCCTGTTGCCTGCATACGTGCTGTACGTCCGTTACGATGCGTAAACTCGTCTTCTTTTAAAGGTAAATGATAATGAATAACATGTTTCATTTCAGGAATATCCAGTCCGCGTGCGGCAAGATCTGTTGTAATGAGGTAGCTGATGCTTCCGTTTCTAAACTGAATCAAAGCACGTTCACGTTCGTCCTGATCCATTCCGCCATGATAATAAGTAGCATAAATGCCTTTTTCGTTCAAAGTGTCACTGATGCGTTCTGCAGCATCACGATGATTACAAAAAATAATAGCCGACTCTGATTTTAAAGAGCAGATTAAATTAAACAAGCTTTCTAATTTATCTTTACTTGGCGAAACAATCATTTTCATCGAAAGATTTGCTTTCTCCTCTTCTTCCGGAATAAAATCCAAAACCGTTGGGTTTACCACTCGTGTATATTTTGGAATTTCAATATCAGAAGTTGCTGAAACCAAAACCCGTTTATTTACTTTTGGTAATCTGCCAATAATAAAGGACATCTGCTCGTGAAACCCTAATTGAAGCGATTTGTCAAATTCATCTAAAATTAAAGTCTGAATTTTATCAGTTCTAAAAGTTTCTCTGTCAATATGATCGGCAATTCTTCCAGGCGTTCCAATTAAAACTGCCGGAGGATTGCTTAAATTTTTGATTTCAGTATCAATAGAGTGTCCGCCGTAACAAATGTTTACTTTGTACTGCGTTCCCATTTTCTTCCAAACCTGTTCAATCTGAAGTCCCAATTCGCGCGACGGAACCAAAATTAAACATTGAACCGAAAGAATTTCAGGCTGTAATAATTCTAAAACCGGAAGCAAAAATGCCAGCGTTTTTCCTGATCCCGTTGGCGAAAGCAGTAAAACGTTATTATCGTTCAGAATTACATCCTGAGCAGTTTCCTGCATTTCGTTCAGGCTCTGAATCCCTAAATTCGAAAGTATATTGTTGGAATGGTGATTTTTATTCATTTTGCAAAAGTAGTCAAAAAAGTTGTTTCAAGTTTTTCTTGTTTCAGGTTTCAAGTTTATTTAACCGCAAAGAGCGCAAGGAATTATATATACTAGGTTTTAAAAAACGCAAAGTTCGCAATGCCTTGAACATAAACTTTGCGAACTTTGCGTAACCCTTTGCGCTCTTTGCGGTTAAAAAAACACGACGCACATCAAACTTGAAACCTGAAACTTGAAACAAAAAACTATATATTTGATTTACTATAAAACCAAAACCATGAAACTTTTTACATTTCTTTTTTCACTTCTCACTATAACCATTACTGCACAAAACACTAAAAAATACGATACGTTTTTTGAGAAAGGAAACGGAAATCAATCTGCTTCGTATCAGGAAACAATTGCTTATTTTAAAATGCTTGCAGCTGATTTTCCAACCATTCAAATGAAGGAAATGGGACTGACAGATTCTGGAGAACCTCTGCACATGATCACCTTTAATCCTGACAAGGAATTTGATTTTGATAAAATACAGAAAACAAAAGCCGTTTTATTCGTTAATAACGGAATCCACGCTGGAGAACCAGACGGAATTGACGCAACAATGCAGTTTTACAGAGATTTGGCAACAGGAAAAATGAAAGCACCAAAAAATACCGTTTTGGTTACCATTCCAGTTTATAATATTGGCGGTGCTTTAAACCGAAATTCGACAACGCGTACCAACCAAGACGGGCCAGAGATTTATGGATTTAGAGGAAATGCCAGAAACTACGATTTGAACCGTGATTTAATGAAGTCAGATACCCGAAACACAAAAAGTTTTGTGGAGATTTTCCAGAAAATAAATGCCGATGTTTTTATCGACAATCACGTAAGCAACGGTTCTGATTATCAATACAAATTGACGTATATCATGACACAGCATAATAAACTGGGAACGGTTTTGGGTGATTTTATGAACAACGAAATGATGCCGGCTTTGGTAAAAGATCTTCAGAAAAAGAAAATCGAAACTACGCCTTATGTCGATTCTTTTAAAGATACTCCAGACAAAGGTTTTGGGCAGTTTGTCGATAGTCCGCGATATACAACGGGTTATACTTCGCTGTTTAATACAATTGGTTTTGTGGTAGAAACGCACATGCTGAAAAAATATGCCGAACGTGTAAAAATGACCTACGAATACATGAAATCGACTTTGGATTTTACCGATGCAAATTATCAAAAAATTAAAAATTTAAGAGTAAAAAATTTAGAGCAATATCAGCCAAAAAAATCATACACTTTAAAATGGGAATTAGACAGCACAAAAGCCACCACCTTTTCGTTTTTAGGATATGAAGCGGGTTACAAAAAAAGCGACGCTACAACAGGAAATCGTTTGTATTACGACCGCACAAAACCGTACAAAAAAGACGTTCCGTACATTAAAGAATTCAAATCAATTAAAGAAGTTGTGATTCCTACAGCTTATATTGTGCCGAGAGGATATTGGAATATTATTGATCTTTTGAAAAACAACAATATCTCGTTTAAACAAATTAAAAACGATACAATTATAGAAGTCGAAAGCTACAGAATTGCCGATTTTAAAACGGTTCCCTCTGCTTACGAAGGGCATTATTTACACAGAAACACAACCGTAACTTCTAAAATCGTTAAAATGGCTTTCGCCAAAGGTGATTACATCGTGCCAACGAACCAAAAAGGCGTAAAATATATCGTAGAAGCTTTTGAACCAGAAGGTGTTGATTCGTTTTTTAACTGGAATTTCTTCGACCCAATTTTACAGCAAAAAGAACATTATTCTGAATATATTTTTGAAGATACTGCCGGACAACTTTTAAAAGAAAATCCAGCTCTAAATGCAGAATTAGAAACTAAAAAACAAAACGACCGCGAGTTTGCTAAAAACGCCGAAGCACAATTGGATTGGATTTACAAGCATTCTGCTTATTATGAAAAAGCGCATATGCAGTATCCTGTTTATAGGGTGCTTTAGTTTTTTAACCGCAAAGCTTGTCATTTCGACGAAGGAGAAATCGCACTCGGAACTCTATAAAGATTGTCAATATTCTGTGTGGAATTACTAGTGTGATTTCTCGTTCTTCGAAATGACAAAATATTATGTAATTTTTAAAAAATTGAAAATGCCATACAAACTTTTTCTTGACGATATTAAAGATGTAAACATGGTTTACAAAAAATTAACTAATGACGATTTCGTTGTTGTTAGAAATTTCAATGATTTTAAAAAAGTAATTCTAGAAAAAGGACTTCCTGAGTTAATTAGTTTTGATAATGATTTAGGTCTCGACACAAATCATCAAGTTGCTGAAGATGTTTACGCTTGCGCCAAATGGCTGGTTTATGAATCTGGAATTGATTTACAGAATTTAAAATTTAATGTACATTCTGTAAATCCTGTTGCTAGTCAGCAAATTCAAGGTTTATTGGATAATTTTATTAAACATTTAAAATCACAATAATTCAGATTTGCAATTTTTTCATGCAACGAAAGCAACTATAAAAAGTTAGGATGTTTTACTTTGTGGGCACGGATTACAAATCCGCGCTATCGGAAATAAATTTGCGTGATCGAATCCAACTATATGATATTGCAGTTTAGAAAACCAAAAAAAAAGTAAATATTCGGATGAAGAAAAAAATATTCTAAAAAAATAAAGAGAAGTTATCAACAACTAAAAGACTATATTTTATTAAAATACAAAAATTGCAAAATAGATACTACAATATATCATATCTATCTCAAAACACTCCCTTTAATAAATCAAAAGAAACGTATAATTTGTACGCCAATGTTAATAAGTACGGCACTTAGCAAATATTGAAACCTTGTATACAAAAGAAGAATGAAGTATATTTGTAATCAACAAAGACATTAAGCGTATGAAGATATACGTAACAATATGAGTTTTATTTCTCGAGAACCCGCAAAGCCATCTAGGATGGCAGGGTTCGTACGTAAGTGGTTAGTATTCGTTTTTAAAAACGCAGTCATAATACTAATCCAACAGTTATTTGAAAGGATGCTGTAATTTTCTAAAAAACTCGATAGCTACCAACTATCGGGTTTTCTTTTTTTGAAAACCCCAACAGATTGACAAATTTTTAATTGTCAATAATATGACAAAAGTACAATTATTTTGTTTCAATGCAATATTTTTTTCGTATAATTTGTACGAACCTTAACAGCGCACCCACGCTTCCTAAAGCTTACCCCGCTGACGAGAACTGTCTTGTTCGTGCATAGTTCAGAGATTGAAAAGCATAAACTTAACTTTTACATAGGTAAACCAATACCACCATTTTTAGTATCTTCAAATAATTCTTTAAAATCGGGAATGTTTTAGTAGTTGTTTCTTTTGAATTCTTCTTCTAATTTCTCATCATCCAATTTTGGAAAAAAGGAAAACATATAATTTTTGTCAATTTTTGCAGCATAATAACAATACAAGGCTTTAATTCTTGTGTCTTCGCTAAAACTAAGACCCTCAATTTTTGGAAGATCTATTCTTCATAATAAAAAATAAAGGTAAGTACTCTGATTTCTTTTTTAGAAGATCCTTTTTTATTCTTTCTTTAAAATGTAAGTACTATTTTTTCCATTATTAAAGCTAATATCAATATATGGACATACCCATTTATAGCACCCATTGTTAAAAGTAATTATTCCAAAATTTTTAGTTTTTTTCAACGCCCAACTATTTGTATTATTTAAATCTTTTTCAAATGTTAATCTTAATGTGTCATTTTTTTCAACTACAGAGAGGTTATACAATTGATATAACTGAAATCCTTTAGCGGAATAAATTAAAGAATCTTTATTTATGGTAATGGAAATATCATGTAAGTCTCGCCAATCATCACTATCCTCATTCATGGTAAATAAATATGTTCCATACCACTTTTGATTTAAAAAATTCTTATCTTTTTTGTTTTTTGATTTAATAAAATAGCTTTTATATTCGTAAAAAAGAGCTGTAAACTTATTTCTGTTAGAATTGTTTAATATTACTGTATCCTTTTTTATTATTTTGGGAGTTGAATTCATATAAATAGGCTCTTGGTAATGATTTGTAATATGCCTTACATATAATATTTTTTTATTAAATCTAAATATGTATTTTGAATTGCCCATTTCTCCAAAAGTTTCTATATTCATTATAGAATCGCAACTGTATAATTTTTTAAATAGTTTAGCTTCTGTTCCCTCAGATGATTCTCCATATATAGCTGTATCTTTAATTAATAGTAGAGAATCTTTCTTCACCATAGTGCTTTTGTATTGATATTCTTCTTTGTGTTTACAAGAACACAACACTATCAATACAATTAAAAAAATTAAATTTTCTATTTTTTTCATAAATTTTTAATTACAAAGGAATCTTAGTATAATCATTGTGAATTTCAAGCAATTCTCTTAAATCTTGAGTTGTTTTTCCAAATGTCATTTCAAAGTGAGGTTTATCAATAAAACTTTTCCAATCTCCACCCCATGCTAACGCGAGAATCTCGCTCATGAACACAATCTAAATTATTAATTTAATATTTTTCAGAAATCTATTCAAAACTAATTATTACAAGCGTGACGCTCACACTAGATGAGAAAATGATCAGCCTGCCAGCGCTAAGGTAGCGGAGGAAGTTTTTAATTAATATATTTTTATTAGTTTTCCCATATCATAGACTTCCGTTTTACTAAATGGATCTCCTTCATCATAAATCCATTCACCATTTCTTAAGCCATTTATATATTCACCATGAAGCCAAACAGATTTGTTGTATTGGAGAATGTATTTCTTCTCATCCCAAACACCATGCTTAAGGTGATTTTTTATTTTCCCTTCCAATATATACTGATATTCATATGTAGAATCTTGTCCGTCTTTTGTATAAATAATTTCTTCTTGTCCCCATTTTGGAATATCAATTTGTGAATTTTCAAAATATTCTAAAAAATTATTCTGTTCTATAATATACTTTTCGATTGTTTTTTTTGAATTGCCAACTTTATTAATAGTTATTATATTGTTCGTAATTTTAGAATAACAATTATAGTTTACTTCTGATTTTAAATTTTCATAAACTACTAAACAATTGTTGGGATAATTTTCTTTATTCAGTATTAAAAGTATTGATATATATTGAGCATCTTCAAAAAGTATTTTAACAACATAAGAATTAATTTTTATACTATTTATAACAAATACTTTATAATGATAAATTTTAAACAATGAATCAATATTTGACATAAATGAATCTGCCATTTCAGGTCTTTCAACTTCTCTGTTTATAGCATAATAATATTTGTCTATCATGTCCTTTTTTTCTCTTCCTGCTATTTCTTTTCCTATTTTTTTTAAATCAATGTCAGTTATTAAAGTATCTGTAACAGATTTACTTTTTATTTCTTTAGTAATTTCATTTTTCTTACTATTGTCTCTTTTACAAGAAATTATCAAATATCCCAAAAAACAGATTGTTATAATTTTAAAAAATCTCATTTTATTTTTTTTAAATTAGGTTCAAAAGATTGTATGTGTAAGTGATGATGGTGATCTTCATAATGTATTGAATGATGTAATAGCTTTTTATTATACTTCCATGAAAGCATATTTTTCCATCCATATTTAAATAATGCATCATTAAATTCATTTTGTCTTTTTTCATCCATCCCTTTCCATCCACACGGATCTCCTAATTCAGATTCTAAAGACAAATGGACATTCTTTCCTGATTTATCTTTTCTTAAGTATCTAAGATCTCCATTCATACCATTTTTATGAGATTTACTATTGCCAATAGAGCGACCTAAGTGATCACTAAATCCATTGAAGATAAAATCTGTAAAACTACAATCCAACATTGCTCCTATAAATGAAGCAACAGTAACATCATTCATATAAAACCTATCTGTCCCTGGGTTCATTTTTAAAGTAAATTTAATATTACCTCGATGATAGTTATTTAGATTTCTAATATCAAACAAATAAATGTTAGAGCTTCCTAATCTATCTTTATACTGACCTCCATAATTGTCACTTATTTTTTTTAATTCATATTTTCCAATTTCATGTACAGTAGCCGAACTATCGTGATAATAGTAAGATGCATTCTCTCTTTTTTCATTTTGTACTTTATATTTTAAAATACCAGTATAAAAAATATGATATTCAACATCAGCATCAGATAATATTTCAACTGTTGTTTTTTTACATTGATCAGTTTTAAGAACATACTTTATTTTATTTAGAATATTTTCACGTTGCTTCACGTCGGAAGTAGAACCATGAACTAGATTCGTTGTTTTCGTAAAATCTTCAAGATCTGCAATGGTATTTATATCTTTTTCTGAACCATCTTTCAAAAGAACTCCTTGCTGCCAATACCACCCAGCTGAACGTACCAATAGATTCAAATCATTTAATAATAAGTCAGGATTAGTTGTTAAATTTATACCACAATATTCCCCAAATCTTCGATAACCTTTTTTTCTAGTTATTTGTATTAATCCTCGTCCTCTAAACTTATATCCATCTCCACTATTTTCATTACCATTCTCTCCAATATCTCTATAAACATAATTACCTAACTTTTCAGGGGCATCAAAAAAAGCAGTCGCTTGGGAATACAACAATGGATGACTGCCTTTAGACCAAAAATTGTGTAATGCTTTTTCCGTTTTATAATTTAGATTTTCATCAATTCTAGTAAAGTCTCCCGTCTCTCTTGTTATTTGAGCAAGAAAAAATGCTTTTCTAGTACAAGTATTTATTTTAAATTCTTTTAAGGTTGAATTCAATGCATTAATAAACTCTTGTAACGTTGTATTAGAAAGCCCATTTTCCCCTTTATTAAACAAATTTGTAGAATTAGGAAACATTAAATTAAATTGATGCAAAGTAATATCTTTAAGACAATTGGGACAGATATGTTTTTCTTGATTCTTATTCCAAATAGAATCCCCAACATCAACCATCATCAGACTATTAATCTTTTCCCAGACAGGATTTTTAGAGATCTCATTTTTCACAACAATTTTCTGCTCATGATAATCCTGAACTTTTTTGTCTGACAGGGCTATCTTTTTGGTTTCTTTTTTAGACGGTCCTTTTTGTTCTGCCGGAGTTTGTTTTTTTGCTTCTGGTTCTTTTTTATAATCAGGGTTTGGCACATTGGTATTTTTACTGGCAATTCTTTTAGAGACTTTTTCAAAAATTTCTGCTGTTACATAATATTCATGAAATTCTCCTTCGTTTTCATCTCCGGGAGCCAGTTTAGCATTTGCAAGCCATTTATGACTTGGATCCAGATAAAAAGCAACATCGGCCTTGCCGTTTAATACATCGCCTTTCTTAATCTCTATTTTTACATTTGTTGAATTTTGTTTGGCTTTATCGCCGTCGTCTTCCCATAAAGTTACCTTTACAGGCATCAGCTCCATATCAACACAATGTACACGTGCAATAATCCAGTCGCCATAAGCAAATGGTCTGACAGGTTTATTATAATTATTGTCTAATAAATCTACATGCAGTATTTTTCCTTGAGATGCTTTTTGTGTTACAATATCAAGAACTGCTTTTTCGCCATTGACTTCAACGAGCATTCTTATGCTTTTTCTCTTTAAACTTTTTTGAGAAAACATATAACATACTGTTATGCCGGTTTCATTATTTTCAGTAGTTTTTTTCCAGGTTTTACCGTTTAATACCCAGACACTCCATTTTACCTGATCATCTGATATGCTTTCAAAATTTGGTTCGTTGAATTGAGCAGAAGCTAAATTTCCAAAAAGATCTTTAATTGAGTAAAATTCTTTAGTACCAACCACAGGATTGGCTTTTCCAAATATTTTTAGTTTTGCCATAATTCTTCTTATTTTATAAAAAAACAAATATCGTTTTCATCTAAATCATCGGGATTTAACAGCGGATTTATTTGTTTTAATGCATCACGATCTGCTTTCTGTATCTGCTGCATTCCAACTTCGGCTGTCTGTCCGTGTTTAAAAATCTCAATACAGCCCGGTCCGCCTATATTACATGCCGCTTTACTGTCTTCGGTTAAAATTTTCCCCTGATTGCTCAGTGTAATTTTTTCATAGGGATTATCCCATTTTAGTGGCACTGCTACACAAGGAGCATTCCCTCCTGATGTTGGCTGCAAAGTGCATTTGCCAAATGTGCCTTTCTTTAAGGTTTGATTGACGTCTTTTGTTGTGGCAATAAGTTTTTTATCAGCTCCTTTATCATTTGCAAAATGCTTTTTCTGCGATTTTACCAGTAAAATATCTGTGGCTTTTTGATCTTCGCTAAACTTACACTTGCACAAAGCACCGTCTACAACAACATGTTTTTTCATAATGTGTTAGGTTTTATTTTTATACTAAAAAGAGATATTCCATTGTCTATACTGATTTGTGTACAAAACTGAATACTGGTGATTGAGTTCAAGAGGCCGAAACGGCAGTACATAATCCTGGTTTACAAATAAAACTTGTTGTTTCCTTTTTTCTTTGTCTTCGTCTTTTTCCATATCATTAACAGCGGTTATTAATTTCAATTGCAAAGCAATTGTAGATTATAATCTACAATTTAATCAAAGGTTAAATGTAATCTTTTTACTTAATTAAAAATAAAATATATAAATATTTTCTTTCAATTTTTTAAATTTTAACACAAGAAATAGATGCATTTATTATTCTTAAGCATAATCTTAAGTTAATTATCTGCTCTTAACACAATCAAAATCAATACAATAAAAAAGACACGAGCGAGATGCTCGTGCCAGCAAAAAGATAAAACCTAAAAACAACAAAAAAAGCCTAATAAAAACAACTTTTATTAGGCTTTTTTAAATTTAAGAAGGAATAAAAAACTTATTTATCCTTCAATATTTTTTCTAAATACTCCACTTTATTTTTTCAGCTTGAACCAAACGCTCGTAAAGCTTTTTATTTTCTTCATAAGCTTCAATCAATTTATCTAAAGGATTAAAAGTGCAATTATTATTAGTTCCGAAATTAGTCCCGTTACTATTATCATAGAAATTATTGAAATAATTAATTGCTGCTTCGTCTGAAAAGTTTTTCAGTGCTTCAACACTTACTCCTAAGGCTTTTGCAATTTGTTTTAGCTTTTCATCATCAATTTCTTCACTATTTTCCAAAGCAGAAATAGTCTGCTGGCTCGTTCCTAAAGCTTGTGCCAAAGCTTCTTGCTTCATGTCACGAAGTTCACGAATTCGGCTTATTTTTCGCCCTATATGGCTTGGTTTTGTAAATGTGCTCATAATTCAAAGATAATATTAATGGCAATATCAAGTAACTGGTAAAAAACAAAATTAAATTGTATCCTACCATCAAAACGTATTATAATCATTTTTTGCTTACCAAACAAAAGTACGATTTTTAATACACGAAATATTAAATTTCTATTTTAAAATTACTCGTTATTTAGATTCTGGCCCAGATCGATACGCAATAGGCGAAGCAAGCTTTTCCAATGGTTTTTCTTTCTCCTCAAACAACAACTTGATATTTTCATAAGAGTTCGTCAAAGCCTCTTTAATCTGTTCAGGATTTAACCACGCCACTTTTTCGATTCCTTCTTCAATCTGCCCGTGCGGCGTTCCTTCAAAATCAGAAAACATTTCGAACCAATGTGTGATTTTAAGTTTGTATTTTCCGTTACGTTTAAAGATATGATAGGTTTTTTGAAGTTTACTCGTAATACGAAGCTTGTTTACCCCTGTCTCCTCCTCTACCTCACGCATAGCCGTCGCTTCAATGTCTTCCCCTTTTTCGATTCCGCCTTTTGGCAGGTCCCATTTTCCGTTTCTAAAGATAAATAAAACCTCGCCTTTCTTATTATACACAAAGCCTCCGCCCGCTTTATTTACCGGAATTTTGGCCTTAAGGGTTTTCATTATTTCACTTTCGTCGGGATGATATAAAATGGCTTTTTGAATTTTATTTTGAAAAATTTTAACTATAAGCTGTTCGATATCAATACTCTCCAACAAGAACAATTGGAAATCTGTTTCTTTCGAGATTTCATTTGTCAAAAAAAGTGGTTTGTCGTTTACAAAAACTTTATACATTTGTACTATGATTTTTAATAAAGATACTGCCGAAAAAACAGCTGAATTGCTTTTGCAAATAAATGCAATTAAATTGAATCCAGAAAATCCTTTTACATGGGCTTCTGGATGGAAATCTCCTATTTATTGTGATAATAGGTTAATTCTTTCATTTCCCAGCATTAGAAACTACGTTCGCGACGAGTTTGCGAAGAACATCGAAAAACAATTTGGAAAGCCTGATGTCATTGCCGGTGTTGCCACTGGAGCCATTGGAGTTGGGATTTTGGTTGCCGAAAGCCTAGGACTTCCATTCGTATACGTACGTCCGGAACCAAAAAAACACGGAAGACAAAACCAAGTTGAAGGTTTTTTACAAAAAGGACAAAATGTTGTCGTGGTTGAAGATTTAATCAGCACCGGAAAAAGCAGTTTATTAGCTGTAGAAGCTTTAAGAAACGAAGGTGCCAACATTAAAGGAATGGCTGCCGTTTTTACTTATGGTTTTGGCGTTGCCGAAGAAAACTTCAAAGAAGCTAATGTTGATTTATTCACATTAAGCAACTACGAAAATCTATTAGATTTAGCCGTTCAAAAACAATACATCACAGAAGACCAGCAGTCTACATTACAAGAATGGAGCGTAAGCCCATCGACTTGGGGACAGGAATAAGATTTTAGATTTTAGATTGTTGATTGTTGATTGTTGATTTTCTAAAAATCGCTCTGCTCTTTTTGGATTTTGGAGTTTATTTAAAGTTTCAACTTTGCGAATTTTGCGCAATTATACATAACTTAGTAAAAAACCTTGCGCCCTTTGCGGTTAAATAAAAATTAAAAAATATTATATGAACTTAGAAAGTCCAAAAGTTACTGTTCAGAAATCAGCACAGGATTTATTCGATCAATTGACTGATGTTAAGAATTTTGAAAAATTAATGCCGGATAACATTGCAAAATTTGAGGTTACTGGCGAAGACTCTTTTATTTTTGGATTGAAAGGCATGCCGGAAATCAAATTAAAAATGAAAGACAAAACAGCTCCAAACAAAATTGTTCTGGGCGCTGCAAGTGATAAACTTCCGTTTACTTTAACATCAAACATCGACAGCGTTTCTGACTCAGAAAGTGCCGTACAATTGTTTTTCGAAGGCGAATTTAACGCTATGATGGCAATGATGGTTAAAGGTCCAATTGGTAAGTTTATTGAAACTTTAGCAAACAATATGCACAAACTTTAATAATGGTGAATTGTTAATTGTGAATTATAAATTGAAATGTCCGACTATTGTTGGACATTTTTTTTTACCGCAAAGTCCGCAAAGAGTTTTAGTCATAGTTAACAAACAAAGCAGATCTTAGTAAAAAACTCGACAAAAATTAGTGATTTAGATGGTAGAGCTGCTTGCGAAGATTTGCTTCGCCTGTTCGCTATCGCTCGAGTCTCCTTCGTCGAAATGACAAACAGCACGTTTAAATCTCTGTAGAAACCTTAGCATCTTAGAAACTCAAAATCTTAGAATCTTAGAAACTCAGAACCTTAGCACCTTAGAATCTTAGCATCTCAGAACCTTAGCATCTTAATAAAGCATCTGAATCTCTTTAATCTCAAACTCAGCAACCGAATCATCTTCAAGTAAAACCTGCAGTTTCCCTACCGGAGAAACGCCCTGAATAATTCCCATAAAGTTTGTATTCTGGAGATTTTTAAACGGCATTGGAACTCCTTTTTTAAAAAGTGAATTAAAATAATCTTCCCAAAAAGCTGCTGTATTAGTCTGCCATAATTCGATTTTTTCCTTCATTTTTTCAACTATAGAAACAACCAAAGCGTTCTTATCAAAAGTTTTCCCAGAAATTACAGCCAGCGAAGAAGCATTTGGCAGTTCAGTATAATTGGTTTGATTGACATTAAGCCCAATCCCGACAACTGACACGATTCTGCCATCACTTTTTAGAGTATTTTCTATAAGTATGCCACCAATTTTCTTATTGTATGACATAATGTCGTTTGGCCATTTTATACATAAATCAGGAATATTTAAAGATTTTAAAACTTCTAAAACAGATAACGAAACGATAATATTTAAGTTAAAAACCTTTTCATTATCAAAAAGAAAATCCTTTACCAATACACTCATAATTAAGTTTTTACCGGTTTCAGATTTCCAAACAGCGCCCATTTGCCCCTTGCCTTTTGTCTGATTTTCAGCCGTTACCACTGTAAAATTCTCCTGTTCATCCTGACTTGACATTGATTTTAGGAAATCATTTGTAGAATCTATGGCATCGAGTTTGATTAGTTTCATTAAATAATTTAAATATCTTAATTTAATATTTTGTTAAGGTTCAAAAATAATCACAAAATTTGGTAACTTTACAAATTCATATAAAATAATTCATGGCGAAAAAGACTATTAATAATGATGTTCTATTGGCGAACATAATCAAAGGGATTGAGGAAGTAAAAGGAAATGATATTGACATTCTTGACTTAAGAGATATAGACACAGCAGTTTGTGACTATTTTGTCATTTGCAACGGTAGCTCAAACACCCAAGTTAACGCCATTGTAAACTCAATTCAAAAAACAGTATCTAAAGACTTAAAAGATAAACCATGGCACGTAGAAGGAACCGATAATGCAGAATGGGTTCTTATGGATTATGTGCATATTGTGGTACATGTTTTCCAAAAACACATTCGTGAATATTACAATATCGAAAGCCTTTGGGGTGACGCCAAAATAACTACAATCGAAAACAAATACTAAAGAAAAATTTTTCTAAATGGCTAAAGATAATAATCCAAATCCGAGTAAATTTAAAATAAGTCCCTGGTTAATATATACCGCAATACTTTTAGTTTTTTTATTTATAAGTTTTGCTACCGGTGGATCTAACTTAAGCGAACCTGCTCAATTAACTTCTTCTAAATTCAACACTTTATTAGAAAAAGGACAAATTGAAAAAGTTATCGTTTATAATAAAGCTGAAGCTGAGGTATACTTAAATGCTGCCGCACTTAAAGACCCGGCTAATAAAAAAGTTGCAAAAGATATTTTTGACAGAGCTAACAAAGGCCCTCACTATACTTTAGAAATTGGTAACGACCAGATTTTTCAAACTAAACTTGAAAAAGCGGTTAACGAAGGAAAATTAAAAGACTTCAATTTCATCCAGAAAAATAACTGGAGCGATATTTTAATCAGCTTACTTCCTATCATCATCATTATTGGTGTATGGATTTTCATTATGCGTAAAATGTCTGGCGGAGGCGCTGGCGGAGGCGGACAGATTTTCAATATCGGAAAATCGAAAGCTAAACTTTTTGATGAAAAAACAGATATCAAAACTACTTTTAAAGATGTAGCTGGTTTAGAAGGTGCAAAAGAAGAAATTCAGGAAATTGTAGAATTCCTTAAAAACCCTGAAAAATATACAAATCTTGGAGGTAAAATTCCTAAAGGAGCTTTACTTGTAGGACCTCCGGGAACTGGTAAAACCTTATTAGCTAAAGCTGTTGCCGGCGAAGCACAAGTGCCTTTCTTCTCGTTATCAGGTTCTGATTTCGTAGAGATGTTTGTGGGAGTTGGAGCATCACGTGTACGTGATTTGTTTAAACAGGCAAAAGAAAAATCTCCTGCTATTATTTTCATCGACGAGATCGATGCAGTTGGTAGAGCAAGAGGAAAAAGTAATATGTCTGGCGGAAACGACGAAAGAGAAAACACTTTGAACCAGTTACTAACAGAAATGGACGGTTTTGGTACAAACTCTAACGTAATTGTTTTAGCTGCAACAAACAGAGCCGACGTTCTTGACAAAGCTTTAATGCGTGCAGGACGTTTTGACAGACAAATTTTTGTTGACTTACCAGACATTCGCGAAAGAGCTGAAATTTTTAAAGTTCACTTAGCTCCTATTAAAAAAGTTGAAGGTCTTGATCTTGATTTCTTAGCTAAACAAACTCCGGGATTCTCTGGTGCTGATATTGCTAACGTTTGTAACGAAGCTGCACTTATCGCGGCACGTAATAACAAACCTGCTGTAGACAAACAAGATTTTCTTGATGCTGTTGACAGAATTATTGGCGGTCTTGAAAAGAAAAATAAAATCATTACTCCAGAAGAGAAAAGAGCAATTGCAATTCACGAAGCGGGTCACGCAACTGTAAGCTGGATGTTAGAGCACGCTGCACCGCTTATTAAAGTAACAATTGTTCCTCGCGGACAAAGTTTAGGAGCTGCATGGTATTTACCAGAAGAAAGACAAATCGTAAGAACAGACCAAATGCTTGACGAAATGTGTGCAACTATGGGCGGAAGAGCTGCAGAAAAAGTAACTTTTGACAGAATTTCGACTGGAGCATTAAGCGATTTAGAAAAAGTAACGCGTCAGGCTCGTGCTATGGTAACCATTTACGGTTTAAATGATAAAATTGGAAACGTTACTTATTACGATTCAACAGGACAAAGCGAATATAATTTCTCTAAACCTTATTCTGATGAAACAGCAAAAATTATTGATGCTGAAATTTCAGAATTAATTGAAGGCCAATACCAGAGAGCAATTGAAATTCTTGAAGAAAATAAAGATAAATTAAATCAGCTTGCTGATATCTTAATCGAAAAAGAAGTAATCTTTAAAGATGATCTTGAAACAATTTTCGGAAAACGTACCTGGGATAAAAATTTAGAAGAGGTCGTTTCGTAAATTACTCAATAAATATGTAATATTTTTTAAAATCTTAATTCAAAACAGGCTTTTGAATTAAGATTTTTTTATCTTTGAACGTTTTCAATTAACATGTAAAGTATTTCATATAAAAAATGAATTTTTTTAAAAAAATATTTGGTTCCGGCGAATCTGCTTCTGACGAAGAGCACGAAAGTGAATACGCAGGAACTCCTGTCCCGAATAGTCATTTATCTTTAGACGAACAATTCATTTTCAACTTTAAGAAAAATGGCGGTAAATTTTTGTATTGTGAAAACACGCAGGAAGTTGCAGAACAATTCGAAAATATTTTAGAAGAAAACGACTGGTTTGAAAACGAAGTTTTATGCTACGAGTCGGCTCTTTTTCATTTACTCGAAGAAAACAAATTATTTTACATTGCTCCTTCTCATCCAAAATTTTTATTGGCAAGCTGCGAAAATTTAATTGCAGACGAAGGTTCTATTTTGTTTTCATCTAAACAAATCAGACAAAACAAACCAAACGATTTACCGGCAAATATTGTAATTATTGCTACAACAAGCCAGATTCTCCCAATGAAAAGCGATGGCTTAAGCGCCATTAAACGCAAATACGATAGAGATATCCCAACTAATATCACTACAATAAAATATTTCGAAAAAGCAAAAGAAGAAGATTTTACGCAGTACGGAAGTGTTGCCAAAAACCTTTATTTACTGCTCTTAGAAGATCTTTAAGATGAACGAAACGCTTAAGAGAACCATTTCTGGTGCTGTTTATATTGCTCTGTTGTTAACTTCAATCCTGTTTTCTACCGAGAGCTTCATCCTTCTTTTTGGTATTTTTCTAATCATTACTATTTATGAGTTTTCGAATATCGTAAACCTGAATAAAGTCTTCTCGATTTTATTTGGCACTTTACTGTACAGCATTGTAATTCTCATAAGCCATTACAACAAACAAACTGCTGCTTATCTAAACCAGACATTTCAATCGAATATAAGCTTAGAAACCAATATTCAGCAATTAGACCTTGTATTATTAGCAATTACACTTGTAGTATCTATTAAATGCATCATATTCTTATTTTATGATTCAGTTCAAAAAGTAAGCATCTCTTCAAAATACTTATACCTTTTAGGATATATTACACTTCCATTTATTTTTATTGTCAAAATTTCCTTTGGAACCAACGATTATAATCCGAAAATTATTTTAGGACTGTTTGTTCTAATCTGGACAAACGACACTTTTGCTTATTTAGTTGGAAAATCTATGGGAAAACACAAATTATTTGAACGTGTTTCTCCTAAAAAAACGATAGAAGGATTTGTAGGCGGAATGATTTTCGCAGCTTTTGCAGGCTTTTTAATTTCAAAATTTTACATACAGCCTAATCCGGCTTTTAGCAGCAAATCGATCTTAATATGGACCATTATTGCTTTAATCGTGAGTATTTTTGGAACGATTGGCGATTTGATCGAATCAAAATTTAAAAGAATTGCCGGCGTAAAAGACAGCGGCTCAATTATGCCCGGACACGGAGGTATACTAGATCGATTAGATAGTGTTATATTTGTAGCACCAATTATATTTTTATTTTATCAAATTTTATATTATGTTTCATAAAGAAGGAGGCCCGTCTATTTTATTAGGTGTAATTTTCACTGTTGTTGTGGTTTTATTAGCTGACCAGTTTATTGATATCTATTGGCTGCAAAAACTAGTGCAGATTTTTGCTTTAGTAATTTTAATTATCATTCTGCAATTTTTTAGAAATCCTAAAAGAATCGCTGTTAGAAATATCGAGCATGTTCTTGCTCCGGTAGATGGAAAAGTTGTAGTTATTGAAGAAGTTTACGAAGGTGAATATTTTAAAGATAAACGTTTACAGGTTTCTATCTTTATGTCGCCAATCAACGTTCACGTTACACGTTATGCGATGGACGGAATTATAAAATTCAGTAAATATCATCCTGGAAAATTTTTGGTTGCATGGCACCCAAAAGCCAGCGAAGAAAATGAAAGAACGACTGTAGTTATCGAAAACGATACTTTTGGCGCTATTCTTTACAGACAAATTGCAGGAGCCTTGGCACGACGAATTGTAAATTATGCTAAAGAAGGAATGCAGGTTGTACAAGGAACAGATGCAGGATTTATTAAATTTGGATCGAGAGTAGATTTATTTTTACCTTTAGGTACACCAATAAATGTTGTTTTAGGACAAAAAGCAATTGGCGGTAAAACTATTATTGCTACAAAAGCATAAATGGCAGACAAAGATTTAGATAAACGTTTTTCTGAGGCTGTAGAGATTGCAATGAATATGACTCAGGCCTCGCTGCCGCAAGATGTGCAGCTAAGACTTTATGCATTTTACAAACAGGCCACTTTTGGAACTGCTGTTTACAATCAGTCAGAGAATTTTGATTTAAGAAATGCTTTTAAAACTAATGCCTGGATGCAGATTAGTCATTTATCGACAGATGAAGCTAAGGAGAATTACATAGAAATTATCAATTCGCTAACATCAAAATAAATTAATATTATGAAGAAAATCATTGTTCTTTTCAGCATTTTACCTTCATTCATATTATTATTTTCCTGCAATGATAATAACAAACTGACTGAAGTTGTGGAAGTTCCTCTTCCTACAAAGGAAGAAAAAATAGTAATTGGATCACCAAATGATGTAAAAGCAGATCCCGGTTCTTTTGAACTTACCAAACTGCCTTTTGCTTATGACGGACTAAGCCCTGCTTTACGATCTCTTACAATGGAGACGCATTATTCTAAACATTATTTGTCGTATACCAATAATTTTAACAAAGCTATTGTTTCGACTGAGTTTGAAAATATGCCAATTGAGGATATTTTAAAGAAATTAGATTTAAACAATGCAAAACTGCGTCAGAATGCCGGAGGGTATTACAATCATACTCTCTATTTTAATATTCTGACACCAAAAGAGCAGACACCAAAAGATACGCTTTCCGGCTCAATTAATAAAGAATTTGGCTCGTTTAACAACCTTACAACACAGTTTAAAGGACAAGCCGAAAAACAATTTGGTTCTGGCTGGGTTTGGTTAGTGGTTGACAGATACGGAAAACTTCAAATAACAACTACTGAAGATCAGGACAACCCGCTGATGAAAAACGCTTTGATTCCGGGAACGCCAATTTTAGGCATCGACTTATGGGAACATGCTTATTATCTGGATTATCAAAACAGAAAAGGAAGTTATATTGATGCTTTTTACGAACATATAAATTGGGAAAAAGTAAACGAATATTATATCGAAGCCCTCAAAAAGGTTAAGAAAGTATAACGTAAAAGAATAAAATGAATACAATAAAAGAGATCTTAAAAAAATTTTCAGAAAAAAATGACCTTTGGAATCTTACAAAAATTCATGGTATAGAATGCATACAAAACTATCTCAAAGATAATAATAACACAGAATCATCTAATCTCAAATTAGATGATTTTGTGTTTTATAAAAAAAACCAATCTATAATAATTTCACCTGATTCTAATAATGACGATCATTTTATAATTAAGACTACCTATGATTTATCTTTAGAAATAAAAACTTTTCGTTCAGGATATTATTCTCTTGATGTAGACCAGAAAGGAAATATAATTGATGATTGGTTATATTTAGATTTTTAATTCAAAAATAAACGATTCAGAAGGCAGGATTTTTATTCTGGCGCTTCCTTCTCCGTTCTTCACAATTAGTTTTACCGAAGTTGTTTTGTACAATTGATCTGTAAGCTGATATTCTCCATCTTTAAAATTCCATTTTGAAATGACATCGGCAGGAATCTTCAAATCAAACTCGCTTGTTTTTTCTGAAGAGAAATTAGCTGTAACAATTAACTTTTGGTTTTCAGACCAGCGAACATAAGAATAAATTAATTCATCGTAACCAGCCGTATTTTGACGGTTTACTGATTGGATTTCCTGAAAACTTCCCATTAAAGCCGAACTTTTTAGAGAGAAATTCAATAATCGTTTATAAAAATCACGCAAAGCTTTTTCAGAATCAGACAATTGTCCGCCGTCAAATTTACCTTCATTCATCCATTTTTGATGACTTGGTACTCCAATATAATCAAAAATCGAAGTTCTGGAACGCGTTCCAAAACCAGCATTTTCATTTCCGGCCTCTCCTACTTCCTGCCCAAAATACACCATCGTTGGCGAAGTACTTAAAGTTGTCGAAACAACCATTAAAGGTTTTCCTCTTTCTGGCGTTCCGGCAAATTCCGGCGAAGCCAAACGCTGTTCGTCATGATTGTCTAAAAAATGAAGCATATGATGTTCGATATCCTCCATTCCTTTTTGAATATCTGATAATCCGTCAGGAGACGATTTTCCGCGAATGATATCTTTCAATTTGTCGTACGTTTCTACTTTATCATATAAATAATCCATTTTTCCTAAACGAATATAATTGCGATATTCATTAGGATTATAAACTTCTGCCAGTAAAAATGCATCAGGATTTTTCATTTTGACTGCCGAGTTCATGTAACTCCAAAATTCGTACGGAACCATTTCGGCCATATCGTAACGAAAACCATCAACACCTTTTGCGGTCCAGTACAAAGCGATCGATTTAAACTTTTTCCACGAATCCGGAACATCTTTATCCTGCCAAAAAGCAAAATGTTCTTTGTATGATTTTTGATCAAAACCAGCCGGAAGTTCAGGAAAATCTTTGGTTCCGTCAGGGCGAACACCGTAATTTACTTTTACAGTTTCATACCAATCGTTTTGATCCGGTTTTACTTTTCGTGAGCCGTTTCCTGTCCATTTTGCCGGATTTTCATCAAAAACACCATCAACAAGAGCATTTTTTTCTCCATTTAATGGAATATCTCCTTCAGGAATTTCAAAATGTGAATTTGGGATATAATAGAAATTATTATCTCTTTTATATTCAACCGTTATATCATCATCGGCACCAAAATCTTTTACACCTTCAGGATTGTTTTTCCCTTCGTATTTTCTCGCAATATGATTGGGAACAATATCAATAAGCAATTTCAGTCCTGCTTTGTGTGTACGTGCAATTAAATCTTCAAATTCCTGAAGTCGGTTTGCAGGATTTACAGCTAAATCCGGGTTTACATTGTAATAATCTTTTACGGCATAAGGCGAACCTGCACGTCCTTTTACTACTTCGGGATCGTCATTTGAGATTCCGTAAGCTGTATAATCCCGAACCAAAGCGTGATGAGGAACACCAGTGTACCAAATATGAGTTACACCTAAATCTTTAATTTCGTGAAGTGCTTTATCTGTAAAATCATTAAACTTTCCAACTCCGTTTTCCTCAATTGTTCCCCAAGGTTTATTGGTTTTATTTTTATTTCCAAACAAACGGGTAAAAACCTGATAGACTACAACTTTTTGTTCTTTTGAATTTTCCTGTTTTACTTCACTCATTTTTAAATCTTTTGTTTTACAAGCCGAAAACAACATTGTCACAGCTATTCCTGTGGCAACAAATTTACTTTTTATCATATTTTTTAATCTAACTTAACGATATGGAAATGAAAGTTTAATCCAAAACCAATTCTTAAATTTAGTTTATTTTTTAAAACTCAGAATACAGTAAGCCTGATTTGTTTTTTCCTGATTCAGAAATCGTGAACTACAACGTAAGAGTTCAGGGTTTTGTTGATAAATTTTAAGGTGCAGAGAAGCAAAGTTTCAAAAGAACAAAGCTTTTTTAAATATCTTAAAAATGCAAAAAAAATCAATTTCTTCCTTTGAAATTTTACCTCTTTGCGCCTCTAAACCTAAAAATATAAATTAATGCTAATAACAATCTAAGGTTATATCCTTTTTCATAAATTTGACAAAAATTTAATCACTTGAAGAAATTACTCTTTTTTATATTTTGCGTGCTTGTTTTAAGCGTCCAATCTACTTTTGCGCAAGCAGCAAAATCAGCAAAAACTGCTCCGAAACAGATTCATGTAGAACATGCCGATAATTTTGAACGTAACGAACCTTTGGTGCCGGGTGCAGTGCTTTTGAGCGGTAATGTAAAAGTAGATCACGACGGAATCGTTCTGACTTGTAATAAAGCTTATATTTTTGAAGGAGAAAATTATCTAAAAGCTTTTGGAAATGTACAGCTGGTACAGGGTGATACTTTGTTTTTGAACAGTAAATATGCCGAATACAGTGGTAATTTAAAACAGGCTTTTGCTACCGGAGATGCTGTTATGACTTCTCCTGACGCTACTTTGCAGACAGATACCATTCATTTTGACCGTAATATTCAGCAGGCTTATTATAACACAAAAGGAACAATCGTAAACAAAGAAAATACTTTAGTGAGTAAATCTGGAAGATATTTTGCAGCAGAAAAAAAGTTTCAATTCCTGACTGAAGTTACGATTACAAACCCAAAATATGTTATTAAATCAAATCATTTAGATTATTACAGCAATTCTGGACATACTTATTTACTTGGTCCATCGACTATTACAAGTAAAGCCAATTATATTTATACCGAAAGAGGTTTTTATGACACGAAGAAGAATCTCGCCCATTTTTTACGGAAATCGTATATAAAATATGATGACAGGCTTATTGAAGGCGATAGTTTATATTACAATCGAAATACCGAATTTGCTTCGGCAACACGAAATGTAAAAATTACCGATTCTATAAATAAAGGTATCGTAAAAGGACATTATGCCGAAATTTTCAAACTGAAAGATTCGATGTTTGTTACCAAAAGAGCTGTTGCCATTAATTTAGTTGAAAATGACTCGGTTTATATTCACGGAAAAAAACTGATGGTAACCGGAAAAGAAGGCGAACGAATTTTAAGAGCTTTTAATAATGTTCGTTTCTATAAAACGGATATGAGCGGAAAATGCGATTCGATACATTCAAACTCAAAAACGGCATTAACTAAACTAATTGGAAATCCAATTATCTGGAACGGAGAAAGTCAGATTACCGGAGATATAATGCATTTAATAGGCGATAATAATACCAAGAAATTAGACTCTTTAAAAGTCCTCAATAACACTTTTATAATATCGAAGGATACCCTCGGAACAGGTTATAATCAGGTCAAGGGCATCAATTTATTTGGGAAGTTTAAAGAAGGAAAACTCCATGATGTCGACGTTATCAAAAATACCGAAGTCGTCTATTTTATGCGGAACGACGATAATGAACTTATCGGGATTAATAAAAATGTGAGCAGTAAAATCAATTTGATTTTAGAAAATAATCTAATTGAAACTATTACTTTCTTTAATAAAGTTGACGGCGATATTTATCCAGAAACCGATTTGCCTGAAAATGCCCGTAAACTGCGTGGTTTTGTCTGGCGCGGAGATGAAAGAATAAAATCGAAAGATGATATTTTTACAGAAGAAGATAATGAACTGAATGAAAAATTAATAAAAGAAGGCAAAGAACAGGAAGAGAAAAACAAAAATGTTCCGCTGAAAGTAAGGAAAGAAACTTTGAATTACGACAAGAAAAAACCGGCGCCAAAGACAGAAGCAAAAGATAAAAAGAAGTAGTTTATTTTTAGTTTTCAGCCGCAGGCACAGTTTTCAGTTTGTCTAACATTAAGATCTTGCAATTAAAATGTAATCTTAATTTTAAGCTTACAAACTTGCATAAATCTTTTCGATCTTTGCGGTAGAATTAGTTGCAGTTTTCAGTATTCAATCTCAGTTTATAAAACCTGAAACTTTAAACCTGAAACAAGATAACCCTCAGAACCTTAGTACCTTTGCTACTTTGAACCTTTAAAAAAATGAACCCAGATTTTATAAAATACCAGGCACAAACTTCTCCTTATCCTTTAGGAATGGAAGTTTCACATGCTGTTGGATCTTACATATACGATACAAACAATAAAAAATATTTAGATTTTGTTGCCGGAGTTTCGGCTTGCACGCTTGGGCATCAGCATCCGAGAGTGAACCAGGCAATTAAAGACCAGTTAGACAAATATTCGCATGTAATGGTTTACGGAGAATATTCGCAAAGTCCGGCTGTGCAATATTGCAAATTAATGGCCTCTCTCCTTCCGGAATCTTTAAATAAAACCTATTTAGTCAATTCGGGTACAGAAGCGATAGAAGGTGCTTTAAAACTCGCTAAAAGAACAACAGGACGCAGTCAGCTTATTTCATGTCACAATGCTTATCATGGAAACACAATGGGTTCTATGAGCGTAATGGGATTTGAAGAACGCAAACAAGCTTTTAGACCTTTGCTTCCGGATGTAGATTTTATTACTTTTAACAACGAAGCCGATCTTGAAAAAATAACAACCAGAACCGCAGCAATTCTTCTTGAAACCATTCAGGGAGGTGCCGGATTTATTCAGCCGGAAAATAACTTTCTGCAAAAAGTCCGCAAGCGTTGTGATGAAGTTGGAGCCTTGATGATTGTTGATGAAATTCAGCCGGGTTTTGGAAGAACAGGAAAGCTTTTTGGTTTTCAAAACTATGATGTTATTCCAGATATTGTGGTTATGGGAAAAGGTATGGGAGGCGGTATGCCGGTTGGAGCTTTTACAGCTTCGGCAGAAAAAATGGACCTTTTAACAGAAAATCCAAAATTAGGTCATATAACCACTTTTGGAGGCCATCCTGTCATTGCGTCAGCTTGCCTGGCTACTTTGCAGGAATTAACTGAAACAAATTTAATGAACGAAGCGCTGGAAAAGGAAAAACTGTTCAGATCGCTTTTGGTACATCCTTTGATAAAAGAAGTTAGAGGAAAAGGATTAATGCTGGCCGCAATGACCGAAACAGCAGATATAACCAATGAAGTGATTTTAAATTGTCAAGATAAAGGTTTAATACTGTTCTGGCTTCTGTTTGAAGGATGTGCAATTCGAATAACACCGCCATTAACCATTTCCGAAGAAGAAATAAAGGAAGGCTGTTCTATAATTTTAGAAGTTATGGACGAAATAATGAGAAAACAGCAAGCTTAATATCAACCAAATTAATCTTTTAAAAATCAAAAGATTAAATCTAAAAACAGAATAAAAATTCTGTCCTTATTGTTAATTAAATTGTTCAAAACAATTAATTTGCCTTCCCCGCATCAATAATATGGTTGCCTAAATTTATAACAGGCTAATTTCAAATAAAACAAAGTATGCAATTAAGCAACGAAGAAGAAGATTATAACCTATCCTTATCAAAATTTGAGTCGATGTTAAAAACTAACAAAGTACTCTTTTTTGATTCTGAAGAATTTGAAGAAATTATTCTTCATTATTTAGATATAGGTAAGGCTAATTTAGCAAAAAAGGCCTTAAAACTTGCATTAGATCAGCATCCAAAATCTACGGGCTTAAAATTAGTACAAGTAGAAATGCTGGTTTACGAAGACAAACTTGAAATCGCTGAGAAGCTTTTAAACGAGTTGTATGCAATTGAACCTAACAACGAGGAAATTTATATCCAGAAAGCCAATATCTGCTCTAAAAGAGATCAACACGAAAAAGCTGTAGAATTACTTAAAATTGCTCTGCAGTATACAGATGATTATGCTGACGTGTACAACTTAATTGGAATGGAATATCTTTTTATGGATAATCTTGAACTGGCAAAGGAAAGCTTCATTAAATGTCTTGAAGAAGATTTTGAAGATCAATCTGCCTTATATAACGTAGTGTATTGTTTTGAGTTTTTAGATCAAAACAAAGAAGCTATTGTATATTTAAACGACTATATAAACAAAAATCCTTACAGCGAAATTGCCTGGCATCAGCTTGGCAGGCTTCACTATGGAGTAAAAGAATATGAGGAAGCTATACGTGCTTTTGATTATGCAACTTTAATCGATGATGAATTTTTGGGCGCTTTTATGGAAAAAGCAAAAGCTTATGAGCGTCTTAAAAAATACAATGAAGCAATTGAAAGTTATAATCGTACAATCGAATTAGACGACGCAACATCTTATGCTTTACTTCGTATAGGAAAATGTTATGAAAAACTGGGAAATGCCGTAAAAGCACTTCAATATTACAACCAGACTGTACACGAAGACCCGCTTTTAGATAAAGGCTGGATCGCAATTACAGATTTCCATGTTCGCCAGAAAAACTTTCAAAAAGCCTTATTTTTTGTCAATAAAGCATTAGCAATTGACAATCAAAATCGTTTGTATTGGAAACGTTATGCAACGATCAACAAACAAATGAACTTTTTTGAAGAGGCTGAGTTTGGATACAGAAAAGCAGTAGAATTTGGAGATTATGCGCTTGATACCTGGTTATACTGGGTTGATATACTGCAGTTTTTAGGAGAATTTGAAAGTGCTATTCAAACCTTATTACAAGCTTCAGAATACTTTCCGGAAGAAAACGAAATCGAATATCGTTTAGCAGGATTATATTTCATGATTCAGGACAATACAAAAGCAAAATTCCACTTAAGTAATGGTTTGCGTTTAAACTTTGATAATTATATACTTATCGAAGATTTATTCCCTGTAGTATGGACAAAAAAGACAGTTAGAAATTACATCGAAAAACACAGAAAATAAGAATGATTGGAGTTTTAAAGAGAAGATTTGGCTTATTGGGCCGTAATATTAGTTACTCATTTTCAAAAGGTTATTTTACAGAAAAATTCAACGATGAAATTTTCGCAGGCAACAGCTACGAAAACTTCGATATTTCTGAAATCAGCCATTTTACCGGATTATTAAAAAACAATCCTGATTTGAAAGGTTTAAATGTTACAATTCCATACAAAGAGCAAATTATTCCTTTTCTGGATAAACTTTCAAAAAAAGCGGCTTTAATTGGTGCTGTAAATACTATTAAATTTACCAAAAACGGAAAATTAAAAGGCTACAACACCGATTATTACGGTTTTAAAAAATCATTAAAACCATTACTGGAGCCTCACCATAAAAAAGCTTTGATTTTAGGAACCGGAGGCGCTTCAAAAGGTGTTGCTTTTGCACTTGATGAACTTGATATTCCATATACTTTTGTTTCGAGAGAAGCCAAAGAAAATATTATCGATTATAATTTAATCAACGCAACGACTTTTGATAATTTTCAAATTATCATTAACTGCACTCCTGTTGGCACAAGTCCTAACGTAGAAGCCTATCCGGATCTGCCTTATGAGTTTTTTACAGAAAAACATATTGCTTACGATTTGATTTACAATCCTGCAGAAACTCAATTTCTAAAAAATGCAAAAGAAAGAGGCGCAGTAATCAAAAACGGATACGATATGCTTATTTTTCAGGCAGAGAAAGCCTGGAAGATCTGGAACAAATAAAAAAGCTGATTTTCAAGAAGTTAAAGTAATTTTCGTAATTTAGTCTACTCATTTGTAGATAGTTATGAAAATATCACAATTTTACTTCTGCATAATTTTTCTTTTTTCATCTGCTGTTAAAGCACAAGATACTATTCAATATAATAATCCATTTTCAGAAGCCAGATATCATTATTTTCTAAAAACTATTTTATTTTTTAATGAGTATTTAGATACTGAAAATGGATCATACAATACTACTCAATTGCGTTTCCTTTATCCAATAGGAAATAAAGCCTGGAACCTTCGTTTTGATCTTCCTTTAATATCTGCAAATACTAATTCTGATAATAAAACCGGAATTGGCGACGTCAGCGCCGGGATAAGTTTTATACCGTATATGGAAAGAAATAACGGCATTGCCTTAAGAGCAAGAGTTGTTTCAAATTCAGCCTCTGATCCCAGTTTTGGAAGCGGAAAATGGGTTTTTATTCCCACCGTTTTTTATGGCCGTTATTTACAATCAAAAAGGTATTTATGGATTTCGTCTCTTGAGTACCAAACAAGTTTTGCGGGTTCAAGCAGCCGAAATGATATAAATGTAACGGCATTTGAAAATGTTATTCTATGGTTTTTTGGAAGAAACTGGATTGCTGTCGATGCTGCATTTCGGTATAATAACACTGTAAAAGGATTTCAAAACAATGCATTTTTAGAATTTGGAAGAAAAATTACTCCGGATAATTTAATTTACATTCATCCCAGCGTTGCATTTGGAGGCCAAAAAACATACAATTACGGATTAGAGGCAGGAATTTTGATTTTATTCTAAGCAGAAAATCAGAAAAACGTTCAAAAAACATGATTTTATTTTAGTTAATTACTAAAAAATGTAATGATTTGAAATTTCTATTTCTTCTAAAAAAGGGATAAAATTTTATATATCTATATGCATTATTCTATTATGAATAAGAATTTTATCGTAAAATACTGCATAAACAAACGATTTATTTTGTAGTTAGAAACACCTTTACTATCTTTCGCACTGTTTAAAGTAAAAACCTTATACATTTAAAAATGTTAGAAGAAAAGAATGATAACCTGCAAGAAGCAGACGGAAAATCAGGAATCGAAATAAGCGATTCTACGCAAAGTAATGCAATTGAAAACTCAGATTCTGAAAAAGCTGAAGCAGCTGTTGAAAACACAGCAGCAGAAACCGTTGAAACAGAACAGCCAGATCATCAAAATGCATTAGATGCCATAACAAATTCAAATGCTGAAGAAAGCGAAGATGAGACACTAAAAGAACGTCATGACATTCCTATGAAGGACTATCATACTTTTTCTTTAGATGCTCTTGTTGATGAACTTAAAAAGCTGATCAATATAGACAAAATTATGTCTGTAAAAGATCATATTGAAGAAATCAAAAAATCATTTTTACTACAATACAATCATTTTTTAGATGAAAAAAGAGATGAATTTAATGCATCTAAAGAAGATCCAAACGAAGAGTTTGAGTATCATTCTCCTTTAAAATCAAAATTTGATGAATATTACAATGTTTTTAGAGAGAAAAGAAATGCACACTTTAAGCATTTACAAACCAATCTAAAATCAAATCTGGAAAACAGACTTGCGATTGTTGAGGAACTAAAAGAACTTATAAATCCGCAGGAAAACATAAAAGATACTCTTAAACATTTTAACGATTTAAGAGAAAGATGGAAAAATGCAGGAGCAATTCCAAAAGACAAGTACAATCACGTTTGGAATAATTATCACTTTCATGTAGAAAATTTCTATGATTATCTGCATTTAGATCGTGAAGCCCGCGATTTAGATTTTAAACACAATCTTGATCAAAAACAAAAAATCATTGCAAGGGTTGAAGAACTTGTAAACGAAACTGATGTAAATAAAGCTTTCCGCGAATTACAAGATTTACACCGTTTATGGAAAGAGGACATTGGTCCGGTTTCAAAAGAACATCGTGATTCTATCTGGAATAAATTCAGCGAACTGACTAAAAAAATCCACGATAAGAGAGAAGTTTTATTTGAAAGCCAAAGAGCTAACGAACAGCAAAATCTTGAGGCTAAAAAAGAAATCATTGCTAAAATTGAGGTTTTAGGAACTGAAAAAGTGAATTCTCATTCTCAATGGCTGGTTCAGATTCAAAAAGTTGAAGCCTTAAGAAATGATTTTTTTGCAGCAGGAAAAGTTCCATCAGAAGTAAACGAAGAAACCTGGGCTGCCTTTAAAACTGCAGTTAGAAATTTCAACGCATTCAAAAACTCGTTTTATAAAGACATCAAAAAAGATCAAAACGATAATTTGAACAAGAAAATGGCTCTTGTTGCAAAAGCTAAAGAATTACAAGAAAGCACTGATTTTGGTTCTACTACTCCAGTAATGAAACAAATTCAGGAAGAATGGAAACAAATTGGACACGTTCCTAAGAAATATTCAGATAAAATCTGGAAAGAGTTTAAAGATGCATGCAATCATTATTTTGATAAATTAAAAGAGCACAAATCAGAAGAAAACGCTGATGAGGTTGCCGCTTTTGATAATAAAAAAGCATATTTAGAGACTTTAAGAGCTTACCAGTTAACTGGAGATCATAAAACAGATCTTGATGCAATTAAACAGCATATTGAAATCTGGAAAGGTTATGGAAAAGTTCCTTTTTCCAGACGTCATATTGAAGGTAAATTCAATAAAATTTTAGATGCTCTTTTTGAAAAACTAAGTTTAAGCAAAAAAGAATCTGAAATGATGCGTTTTACAAACAGAATAGATTCTTTATCTGACAGTAACGATACACGCAAATTAGATAATGAAAAAATCTTTATTATGCGTAAAATTGAAGAAGTACAGAATGAAATTTTCCAATTAGAAAATAACATTCAGTTCTTTACCAACACTAAAAATGCCAAAAAAGAGAATTCAATTGTTACAGAAGTACGCAAAAACATTGCTATTCACAAAGAAAGCCTTGAGGTTTGGAAAGACAAATTGAAACAATTACGAAACTTAGGTCAGGAGTAATTAAAATATAAGAACTGCAGTGAATTTTTCATTGCAGTTTTTTTATGTGTGCATTTTACCGCAAAGTTCGCAAAGCTTTTTATTAATTAGCTTTGCGAACTTTGCGTTTTAATAGAATTCAGCTATAGAAAAAACCTCGCACACTTTGCGGTTAAACCTTCACGCTATTTCAACACCAAACTTAACATTCTAATTAAATTCTATAAAACTATTCTGCAAAATATTGATTATATTTGAGTTACCACTATTAACAACAAATAACATTTAATATTAATTTTTAAATTAAAAGACAATGAAATTTACAAGAAAAGCAAATGCCAACTGGAAAGGAACCGGCATGGAAGGAAAAGGAACTATAAGTACTCAGAGTACAACTTTAGATAACGCTCAATTATCTTTTAAAACAAGATTTGCTGACGGAGTTGGAACTAACCCGGAAGAATTGGTTGCTGCAGCTCATTCAGGCTGTTTTACAATGCAATTAAGCTTCTTGCTTAACGAAGCAGGTTTTACAGCTGATGATCTGTCTACAGAAGCCACAGTAACTTTTGAAGACGGCTCGATTACTTTAATTCATTTAGATTTAAAAGGAAAAGTGCCTTCTATATCAGCAGAAGAATTTGAAAAAACAGCAGCTAAAGCAAAAGAAATCTGCCCGATTTCAAAACTTTTAAACACAACAATTACTTTATCAGCTTCATTAGTGAGCTAAAAAGTAATTATAAGGCATAAAAAAACCATTCACAGTGTGAATGGTTTTTTTTTATTATTACAGCCAATATTATTGGTTCATTGTAGCTTTTAGAGCTTTTGCCTCAGCTGTCATTTCTAACGCTTTGTAAACCCCTAATAATGTTTTTGCAACATCATCATTTTTAGGATCTAACTCATTTGCTTTTTTAAGGTAAGGGATAACACCTTTAAAAACATCTTCTCTTTGTGCTTTTAATACATCGTAACGCTTCATATCTTTAGCTGATGTACCTAATTTGTTCATTTCATCAATGATTGGTTTCTCAGCTTCTAATTTTAATGCAGCAAGATTTAAATAAGCATTTGTGTAGTTAGGGTTAATTTCGATTGCTTTTAAGTAGTATTTCTCAGCATCAGCATTGTTTTTTGCATTTGCACTCAATACACCTAAATTAAATACTAAATCAGCATTGTTTGGGTCTTTTTGTAAAGCCTCTCCAACTAATTTTTTGTACTGATCGTAGTCTTTTGTTTCAAGATATAAATTAGCTTCAGTAAGAATTAAAGAGCTGTCATCTGGATTTGTTTTTCTTGCATCTGCAATTGCTTTCTTAGCTTCTTCAATTTTTCCTTTTTGAACTAAAATCAAAGCCAGGTTTTTGTAGATTTCTCCTCTTTTTGAAGGAATAGCTTCTGTTTTAGGTTTTTCGTGAGTTCCTAATTTTACAGCTAAATCTCTTTCTTTTGCATTAGCGAAGTTATCTTCGTTATTATTTGCTTTGTTTACAGCTAAGTATAAAGTTCCTTTTCCAGAATAGTTTAATTTTTTTAACTCTTCGTACATAGGAAGCGCAGTATCAAAATCCTGAGCGTTTACAGCTGTAGAAGCTGCATAATAAAGATTAATTGTATCGTTTTTGTCTAACAAATAAGCATCATACAATTTCTTAGCTCCTTCTGAATGCTTGTTAGCCTGAGTATCAGCAATAGCAGAATTAATTAATAATCCTTTGATGTTTGTGATAGATGCTGCAGCCTGAGTTGAATATTTCTGTTTTCCAGAAGCTTTTTCAACATCAATTAATTTTTTGTAGCTGTCAGCAGCAGCACTTAAATTTTTGCTTTCTTCAACTTTTTTGTTTGCAAGGTCTAAATAAGCATTTCCTTGTACGAAATAGTACTGTGCCTGCTCAGTATCTTTTGCATTTACAATTAAGTTCTCTGCATCTTTTAATTGTGCAAGAGCTCCTTGTGCATCACCGCTTTTTAACGCTTTTTCTGCATTTTTAATTTGATCTTTTTGAGCAAATGTAGCTACAGAAATCAGTAATGCTGATGCTAGTATAACATATTTACTTTTCATAATGTTCAATTTGTATATTTAATTTAATTTTCTTGTGGACTAATTTAAATTTATTCCTCAGATTCTTCTTCTGAATCGTCTTCATCTTCAACTACATCATCAGAGTCGTCATCGTCATCGTCAGCAGTTCCATCATCTTCAAGAACTTCATCAAGATCCGGTTTAACTCTTTCAATAGCAGATTCTACAACGTTACCATCTTCGTCAACTACAACTTCTTCGGCGTCATCTTTCATTACTTTTGTAACAGCCGCAATAGAATCTTTTCCTTTCAGGTTAATCAATCTAACACCTTGAGTAGCACGTCCCATAACACGTAAATCCTCAATTGCCATTCTAATTGTCAATCCAGATTTGTTGATAATCATTAAATCATCTGAATCTGTTACAGCATTAATAGAAATCAGTTTTCCTGTTTTATCTGTAATATTTAAGGTTTTAACTCCTTTACCGCCACGGTTTGTAATTCTGTAAACGTCTTCACCATCATCATCAACTAATTTTGTACGTTTTCCGTATCCGTTTTCAGTTACAACTAAAATTTGAGAATCAGCGACATCATTTTTACCAACAGTAACCATACCAATTACTTCATCAGTATCGTCTTTTAAAGTAATTCCACGAACTCCAGAAGCTGTTCTTCCCATCGGACGTGTTTTTGTTTCTTCAAAACGAACCAATTTACCAGATTTAACTGCCAGGATAATTTGACTTTCTCCGTCGGTTAATTTTGCTTCAAGCAATTCATCTCCTTCTTTAATAGTAATAGCAGCAACTCCATTAGCACGAGGTTTAGAGTATTTCTCTAAAGAAGTTTTCTTAACCTGTCCTTGTTTTGTTACCATTACAAGGTTATGAGTATTGATATAATCTTTGTCTTTTAAATCTTGTGTACAAATGAAAGCTTTTACTTTATCATCACTTTCGATATTGATAAGGTTTTGAATCGCTCTTCCTTTTGCCGTTTTACTTCCTTCCGGAATTTCATAAACACGCATCCAGAAACATTTTCCTTTTTGAGTAAAGAACATCATGTACTGGTGGTTTGTTGCAACGAACATATGCTCTAAGAAATCCTGATCTCTTGTTCCTGCACTTTTTTGACCAACTCCTCCTCTATTCTGAGTTTTGTATTCTGATAAGTTTGTACGCTTAATATAACCTGCATGTGAAATTGTAATTACTACATTTTCATCGGCAATTAAATCTTCGATGCTTACATCTCCACCAGAATATTCGATTTGAGAACGACGATCGTCTCCGTATTTATCACGAATTTCAGTAAGTTCTTCTTTAATCAAGTCAATTCTAAGATTAACATCTGCAAGTAAAGCTTTTAAATGCTCGATTAATTTCATCAATTCATCATACTCAGCTCTTAATTTGTCCTGCTCCAGACCTGTTAACTGACGCAGACGCATTTCAACAATTGCACGAGCCTGAATATCTGACAATTTAAATCTTTCGATTAATTTCTCTCTTGCTTCATCTGTGTTTTTAGACCCTCTAATTAACGCAATTACTTCGTCAATATTATCAGAAGCGATAATTAAACCTTCTAAAATATGCGCTCTTTCTTCTGCTTTACGCAATTCAAACTGCGTTCTTCTTACTACTACATCATGACGGTGCTCAATAAAATAGTGAATCATATCTTTTAGATTCAATAATTGAGGACGTCCTTTTACTAATGCAATATTATTTACACTAAAAGAAGATTGTAATTGAGTATACTTATATAAGGTATTTAAAACTACGTTTGGTGTAGCGTCACGTTTTAGGATATAAACGATACGCATACCATTTCTATCCGATTCATCACGGATATTAGCAATACCTTCAATTTTTTTCTCGTTAACTAAATCTGCCGTACGTTTAATCATTTCGGCTTTGTTAACCTGATATGGAATTTCGGTAACGATGATAGATTCTCTTCCTTCAACTTCTTCAAAACCAACTTTAGCACGCATTACAATACGTCCTCTACCTGTTTTAAAAGCTTCACGAACACCTTCGTAACCGTAAATGATACCTCCCGTTGGGAAATCAGGAGCTTTAATGTGAGTCATTAACTCATCTACTTCGATATCATTATTATCAAGATAAGCTAAAGTACCATTGATTACTTCTGTTAAATTGTGTGGCGGCATATTAGTTGCCATACCAACTGCAATACCGGTAGCTCCATTTACTAATAAAGTAGGAACTCTTGTAGGCATTACTTTTGGTTCATATATTGTATCGTCAAAGTTCAATTGAAAATCAACTGTTTCTTTTTCGATATCTGCCATAATTTCTTCTGAAATTTTGCGCATTCTGGCCTCAGTATAACGCATCGCTGCCGGACTGTCACCATCAACAGACCCAAAGTTACCCTGACCATCCACTAATAAATAACGCATACTCCATTCCTGTGCCATACGCACCATTGCATCATAAACAGAAGTATCTCCATGCGGGTGGTACTTACCCAGAACCTCTCCCACAATTCTCGCAGATTTTTTATGGGCAGATCTTGAAGTTACACCTAAATCATACATTCCATAAAGTACTCTTCGATGTACTGGTTTCAAGCCATCTCTAACATCAGGAAGCGCTCTCGATACAATTACTGACATCGAATAATCGATGTAAGCTGATTTCATTTCATCTTCAATGTTAATAGGAATTAACTTTTCTCCTTCAGACATAAGTTGTTATGTTTAAATAATTATATTAGTTTCAAAGCGTGCCAAGATACGTTTTTTTAAAATTTTTTCAGCTATTTCCTTACACTTATTTAAATGATTTATTAACAACTTTAATTTCGCTTTTAGTTAATAAATTAAGCGTTTTTTAACGCTTTTATTGTTATTTTTTTTGTCAATTAGCTGACAGCAGATCTCGATAGGTATGATTTTTGTTTTTCAACCAGTAAATAATTAAATTTACACTACCAATTATATATTATGGATGATAATTTTTCACCAAGAGTAAAAGATGTTATTACGTACAGTAAGGAAGAAGCCCTTCGTTTAGGACACGACTTTATTGGTACAGAACATCTTATGCTAGGCATTTTAAGAGATGGTAACGGAAAAGCTATTCATATACTTAATAACCTAGCAGTTGATTTAGATCATTTACGCAGGAAAGTAGAAATACTGAGCCCGGCAAATCACAGCGTTGAGGTAAATACAGAAAAGAAAAACCTTCATCTTACCCGACAGGCCGAAAGAGCCCTGAAGACCACTTTTCTTGAAGCTAAAGTATTTCAAAGCTCGTCGATAAGCACTGCTCACCTGCTTCTGTGTATCTTACGAAACGAAAACGATCCAACAACCAAGCTGCTGAATAAACTTAAAATAGATTATGACGTGGCTAAAGAACAATATTTAAATATGACGCCAAACGAAGAAGAATTCTTAGAAAACTTGCCAAGAAACGAATCGTATAATGACGATTCAGGACAAGATGACAGTTTAAAGGAAAGTAGTTTTAATAATCCCGCCAATAAGTCAAACAAAAAATCTAAGACTCCGGTTTTAGATAATTTTGGGAGAGATTTAACAGAAATGGCTGAGGAAGGAAAACTAGATCCTGTTGTGGGACGCGAAAAAGAAATTGAACGTGTTTCGCAGATTTTAAGCCGAAGAAAAAAGAACAACCCGCTTCTTATTGGAGAACCCGGGGTTGGTAAATCTGCAATTACAGAAGGACTTGCATTACGTATTATTCAAAAGAAAGTATCACGTATTCTTTTCCACAAACGTGTTGTTACTCTGGATCTGGCTAGTTTAGTTGCCGGAACAAAATACAGAGGACAATTTGAGGAAAGAATGAAAGCCGTTATGAACGAGCTTGAGAAAAACGACGATATCATTCTTTTTATTGATGAAATCCATACTATTGTAGGAGCTGGAGGAGCAACAGGTTCACTTGATGCGTCTAACATGTTCAAACCTGCTTTAGCAAGAGGTGAAATCCAATGTATTGGTGCTACTACTCTTGATGAGTACAGACAATATATTGAAAAAGACGGTGCATTAGAAAGACGTTTCCAAAAAGTTATTGTAGAACCAACTTCTGTTGAAGAAACAATCGCTATTTTAAATAACGTAAAAGACAAATACGAAGATCACCACAATGTAACTTATACACAAGAAGCTATTGAAGCCTGTGTTAAACTTACAGATCGTTATATGTCTGAGCGTTTCTTACCAGACAAAGCGATTGATGCTCTTGACGAAGCCGGATCTCGTGTTCACATTACCAATATTGATGTTCCTAAACAAATTTTAGATTTAGAGCGTCAGTTAGAAGAAGTTCGCGAAATGAAGAATATGGTAGTTAAAAAACAAAAATATGAAGAAGCTGCCAAACTTCGCGATGACGAAAAACGCATAGAAAAAGATCTTGCTGCTGCACAAGAACAATGGGAAGAAGATTCTAAAAACAACAGAATTGAAGTTACAGAAGATAATGTAGCCGATGTTGTTTCAATGATGACCGGAATTCCTGTAAACAGAATTGCACAGACAGAAAGCAATAAATTAGCCAAATTACCTGAATTAATTCAGAACAAAGTAATTGGTCAAAATGATGCCGTTCTTAAAATTGCACGTTCTATTCAGCGTAACAGAGCCGGACTTAAAGATCCAAACAAACCAATTGGTTCGTTTATTTTCTTAGGTCAGACTGGTGTTGGTAAAACACAGCTGGCAAAAGTATTAGCAAAAGAATTATTCGATTCTGAAGATGCATTGGTTCGTATCGACATGAGTGAATACATGGAAAAATTTGCTATCTCTCGTTTAGTTGGAGCGCCTCCGGGATATGTTGGGTACGAAGAAGGCGGACAATTGACTGAGAAAGTTCGTAGAAAACCATATTGTGTAGTTCTTTTAGATGAGATCGAAAAAGCACACCCAGATGTATTCAATATGATGCTTCAGGTTTTAGATGACGGATATTTAACGGATAGTTTAGGTCGTAAAATTGACTTTAAAAACACTATCATTATCATGACTTCTAACGTTGGTGCACGTCAGTTAAAAGATTTTGGACAAGGTGTTGGATTTGGTACTGCTGCAAGAACAGCTCAGGCTGATGAAAACTCAAAAAGCATTATCGAAAATGCATTAAAGAAAACTTTTGCTCCTGAATTCTTAAACAGAATTGATGACGTAATTGTATTTAATGCACTAGAAAAAGCTGATATCGATTTGATTATCGAAATCGAATTGAAAAAACTATATTCTCGTATTGCAGAGTTAGGCTACAAGTTAAGCTTAACTGACAAAGCAAAAGCTTTTATTGCTGAAAAAGGTTTCGATAAACAGTTTGGAGCAAGACCGCTTAAAAGAGCAATTCAGAAATATGTTGAAGATTTGCTGGCTGAAGAAATCATCACTTCAAAAATACATTCAGGTGATGAAATTATGATGGATCTAAAAGATGATTCGCAAGAACTATCAGTAGAAATTCATAAAGCCGAAGAGCCGACTAATCAATAAATTAGTTAAAATTTATAACAAAAATAATTTACCCGTTACGTTTTCATAACATAACGGGTATTTTTTTTGCAAAAATCACTATCTTTAGTAAAAGCAAATAGCTATTTTTGAATTCAAATTCTATAATAAAAAACAAAATATGCTTCAAAACAAAGTCATTTTAGGCAGTGAAGAATGGTGCTCATTTCCAGAACTTGGAATCCCGACAATTAAAGCTCGTGTCGATTCTGGTGCCAAAACTTCGGCAATGCATGCAATCAATATTGCTCCTTTTATAAAAAATGATGCTAATTGGGTAAAATTTGATATTAACCCAATTCAAAATAACATTAAAACCATTATTCACTGTGAAGCCCCGCTGGTTGATAAACGAATTGTAAAAAGTTCTAGTGGTTACAGAGAACATCGTTATGTTATTCAGACGCATTTAAAAATTGGCGATGCAAAATGGCCGATTGAAATGACTTTGACCAATCGTGATTCGATGGGTTTCCGTATGCTTCTTGGACGCGAGGCCATGAGCGGAAGAGTTTTGGTAGATCCTGAACAAAAATATCTTTTAGGACAGCCTTCTCCGGAAACTTTAAAAGAATTATACCAAAACTCTGAAAAAGCAACTACAGGTTTAAGAATTGGTCTTTTGGCCAGTAATCCTGAATTATACAGTAACAAACGTATTATGGAAGCCGGCGAAATGCGCGGCCACGAAATGCACTTTCTGAACATAAAGGAATGCTACATGAAACTTGATGCTAAAAAGCCCGAAATTCACTATCGAGGCGGAAAAATTCTAAACGAATTTGACGCTATTATTCCAAGAATCCGTCCGAGTATTACTTTTTACGGCTGCGCATTAACACGTCAGTTTGAGGCTTTGAAGGTTTTTGTTTTAAATTCTGCCACAGCTATTACACAATCCAGAGATAAATTATATTCATTACAGCTTCTTTTGAACAGCGGAATTGATATTCCAACTACAGGATTTGCCAATTCTCCGCTTGATACAGACAATTTAATTAAAATGGTGGGCGGTTCACCTCTAATTGTAAAATTATTAGAAGGAACACAAGGAAAAGGCGTTGTTTTAGCCGAAACCAAAAAAGCTGCAGAAAGTGTAATCAATGCTTTTAAAAGTTTAAATGCCAACATCTTAGTTCAGGAATTTATTAAAGAAGCAAACGGAAAAGATATACGCTGTTTTGTAATCGACGGAAAAGTAGTTGCCGCTATTCAGCGCGAAGCAATGCCGGGCGAATTTAGAGCTAATATACACCTTGGCGGAACAGCATCTGTAATCAAAGTAACTGCCGAAGAAAAAAAGATTGCCATAAAAGCCGCAAAAGCAATGGATTTAAAAGTAGCCGGAGTTGATATTATTCGTTCTTCAAAAGGACCTTTATTGCTTGAAGTAAACTCTTCTCCAGGGCTTGAAGGAATTGAGGGCGCAACAAACAAAGACGTTGCTGGAGAAATGATTAAAGCGATTGAGAAAAATTTCAAACTATAATTAAGTTCATTTTAACTTAATCATCTCAAAATAATTTAGCTGCTTTGTCAAAGTTTAAAACCTTTGACAAAGCTTTTTTATTTAACTTTAAAATAAAAAGTTATGTCATTTCCTTATTTAGATATTATTTTTAGAAGTGTTGCTGTTTATTTTTTCATGACAATTGCTCTTCGCATTTTCGGTAAAAAAGAACTTTCACAATTAAATACTGCCGATATTATTCTGATTTTACTAATCAGTAATTCTGTTCAAAACGCAATGGTGGGTCCAGACACTAGCCTTGTTGGCGGTTTGGTTGCAGCTTTAGTTTTATTTGTAATTAACTTTGCTATTAAAAAACTAACTAAGAGATCCAAAATCTTAGGCGATTTGATACTTGACAAACCTGAAGTTTTAATTCATGACGGAGTATTAGATTTCAAAGCTTTGAGCAGACTAGATATTTCGCACGAAGAATTAAAGGAAGCAGCACGCGAACACGGTTTAGAACATCTTACCGACATCAAACTTGCTATGCTGGAAATGGACGGAACGATAAGTGTTATTTCTGCAGATCAAAAACATCTTAAGCAATCGCATTATAAGCGAAAACACAATCATAAAAATCTTCAAAAATTTTAATTGCAGACATCAAAAAGCCGATTTCAAATTAGAAATCGGCTTTTGTTTTAATAGTTATCAGGATCTATTCCTTTTATTGTTTTATTTGTTAATCCAAAAGCTTTAAGTCTATGATTTAGATTTGTTAAAATATAATCTTGTTCTTTTGGAAACCGTATAGCAATATTTTTATAATGCTGCAAAAGCTTTTTTTCGTTGACACCTTCTAAAGCTTGTAATGTAATATGAACAACTCTGTTTACTTCATCATTTAAACCCAAAATAAAAGTTTCTAAATAATCAACCTTATTTTTTAACTGCCCAAGCGCAAAAAAGGCAGTTACTCGTATTGATGCATTTTTATGCGAAGTGAATGAAATTATAACTGAACTATAATCTGTACCTGTTTCTTTTAATAAATACGTACAGAAGTTAAAAGTCTCATCGTCGTTAATTTTTGAAGCATTTTCTTTAATTACTTCCAGCCAGTCAAGACTTCTGTCTTTGGCATACCAGTATACAAATTGAAAAACACTTAATAAATCTTTTTGAACCCAATCTATTAAATAAGGATATGCGCGGTTATAATCGAACTTTACAAGTATTTGAAGAAGTTTTTTCTGGATTTTACCCGCACTTAAACTATATTCTTTTTCTAAAATATCTAATGTTTGAGAATCAATCTTTTTCTTTTTTAAAAAACCTTGTAAACATTCTAATTTTGTTTCCTCATCTTCAGTAGTAACAAATACATCTAAAATATGTGCTGTCGATCCGCCCAAAGTATAATTAAACAAATCTTTTTCATCTATTGCAGTTTCTGCCGTAATTCCGTCTAACCAGCGTTCGTACCAATCTAAAAAATTAGACTCAAAAGCAAAAAAAGGTTTCTGTCTGTCTAAATCTACATTTACAACCCTTCCTTTAAATTTTCCATTTAAAACAAGACCATAATAGTAAGTACAGCCTTCTGTTCCAAGAGGCAAAATTCCTGCAAATATTCTGCCTAGTTCAGCTTCAAAATCTTCCTCGGAAATATCATCGTTCTCTTCAATATTTTTGATTGATTCTTCCCAAAATTCATCACTCATTTTTGGATAAATGAAACAATCCTGACTTAAACAATTCTCTGGATTAGAATAAACAAATTCATCAACATTTTCACCAAAAGGAAATATTCCATAACCAGGCCCCGCTGCAGAATTTTGATATGATATCCCGCCATTTCCTATGTGCAGTAAAAAAGCCCTATAACAATCTGGAAGAGAAACATTGTACTTTTTTTCAAATTCAAAAATATCATCAACAGCTGCCGTTTCACTTAGAACATATACATGACTATCTGCTCCAAAAACTTCTAAATCCTTATCAATTTCTTTTGCTAAAAGCAGCTTCTTTTTGATTCTTTGTATTTGATATGTTATTTCAGAATTCATATTTTATTAAAACGAGAAAATTAAGTGTGCTAAATTACTTAGTTTCTTTATTAGGAATTATATTTTTTCCGTAAAATGGTAAAATCAAATCACTATCTGCAAATTTACCGTCTAAATCAGCTTTTACAGGTGTTTTTACTAATAACGTATTAAATCTTCCTTCAACATCAATATAAATTTTCTTATTTTTAAAATAGTCAACCGCTTTTAGGCAGTCTTCAACAGCAAACAATAATTCTTTTCTTGAAGATTTTTCAATACCTTTCATATCTCCAACTTTAACAATTACCAGAACTGTATCGTTTTTTTCTTTTGAAAAATATTTTAATTCATCTGTCTTAATACCTGTTAGTGTTCTGTTTACACATTCTTTTAAGAAATAAGAAATAGAATCTGTTTTTTGATCTGGAGTATCAGTAACTTTCTTTTTATCCTCCAATAAATAAACCTTTCTCTTATCATCTGGTTTACTGTCACATGAATAAAAAGTGATACCCATAAACATTAAAGCAGCAACTGAAGCCGCGAAACGATTAATTCTTTGCATTTGTATTTAATTTAATATTACATAATTGAGCCGTAAATCAAAGTTTATTACTGCTCTTATTTTTTTGCAAAGGTCTTTTTATTTCATTTTTAAAATATCCACTAAAAGTTTTTAAACTTTCATTTTAAGACAAAATATTCATTTATAAATACAAACAAAAAAAGCCGATTTCAAATTGAAATCGGCTTTAAGATATTTTTTAAAATGTGATTATATATCACATTTTGCAATACTCATATTATGAAATAAATACACTTAGTATAAAATAAACCAAACCTGCTAATATAGCCGAAATTGGAATAGTCAAAATCCAGGCCCAGACTAAACTTACAGTAACTCCCCAGCGAACTGCAGAAACACGTTTTGTTAATCCAACACCAATAATAGATCCTGTAATAGTATGCGTTGTACTTACCGGGATTTTTAAATGCTCTGTAAAGTAAAGTGTCAAAGCTCCTGCAGTTTCAGCGGCAACACCTTCAAACGAACTTACTTTTGTGATTTTAGATCCCATTGTTTTTACAATTTTCCATCCACCGCTTAAGGTTCCGGCTGCAATTGCAGAATAACATGCTAACGGAATCCAGCTTGGCATTTGTCCTTTAATTCCTAAATCTTCATTTGGCAGAACAACATCTAACCAGGCATCCATATGTACACCGTGATTAGTATTGATATAAACAGCAACAGCTGCAGCAATAATTCCCATTACTTTTTGAGAATCATTTCCTCCGTGTCCTAAACTAAACGCCGCAGAAGATAATAATTGCATTTTTTTCAAAGCAGCATCAGCCTGATGAAGATTCAAACTACTGAATATCATACAAAAACCACTAACTGTCAAGACAATGAAAGCAACTAAAAACCATTTAATATTGTGGGCTTCAAAAGCAACACTCCAAAAATGAGAATCAAATCTTGGTTTATCAATCTCTGAATAAGGAATCATCTGATAGTATACAAATACGATTGTAGCAATCATTAATGCTCCAGTAAAAATTTTAGGTCCAATACTTTTTCGAGAAGCATTTAATAACCAGATAGAAATTAAATATGAAGCCAAAGCTCCTAATAATGGCGCAAGAACTATAAAAGCAATAATAATAAGGACTCCGGAGGGCATTGCGCCATCTTTTCCTGCCTTATACCAGCTTACAATTTCATACCAATAATGTGTTGCACCGTCTTCTCCAACATAACCAGAAAAACCGTGAACTGCGATTGCGTGTGCAACAGCTGCTCCGGCAAAACCTCCAATTAATGTATGTGAAGAACTTGAAGGAATTCCTAACCACCAAGTCAATAAGTTCCAGCAGATTGCTGCAATTACTCCAGCGAGAATTACAACCAGGTTAATTTCCATGGTGTGCGCAGTTTTGGCAACAGTATCTGCAACACCAAATCCGAAAACCCAATAAGCCAAAAAGTTAAAAAATGCTGCCCAGACAACCGCCTGAAAAGGTGTTAAAACCTTTGTTGCAACAACAGTCGCTATAGCATTTGCCGCATCATGAAAACCATTGATGTAATCAAAAATTAAGGCTAATACTATAATTAATATAAGTAGCGTCATAAAGTTATAACTTCAGATTGAAAAATTGAATTAAGAATGTTTTACAGAAATAGATTCTAGTATGTTTGCAACACTTTTACATTTATCTGTTGCTGATTCTAAAACAGATAACACTTCTTTATATTTAATGATGTTTTTAGCGTCTGTTTCGTTTTCAAAAATTTCAAAAACTGCTTTATTATAAACATTATCAGATTTGTTCTCCAGTTTATTAATTCTGGCACAAGCATCTTTAATGATTTTAAAATTCTGTAAATTTCTTAACTCTTTTACCGCACTGTCAATGTTTTGACAAGCTTCAAGATTAATCTCTGTCATTTTTCTGATAGACTTTGTAATCTTATCAACCTGATATAATCTCATACGGCTTGCTGCACCATGAAGGTAATCAGCAACGTTATCAATAGAAGTAATTAATGTATGAATATCCTCTCTATCAAATGGAGTAATAAAGTTTCTGCTTAATTCCAAATTGGTCTGACGTGTAATGTCTTCGCCTTTTTGTTCTAATTCGTCAATCTTTTGAAAAAGAATTTCTCTTTCTTTTAATGGAAGGTTTACAGCTTCGTGTAAGTTAGAAGCTAATTCAATTAAATTGCTTGAAGCTTCTTCAAAAAGTGGAAAGAATTTCTTGTCTTTCGGCACTAAAAATTGGAAAATACTGTTTATTGACATTTTTATATTTTTGATAGCGCAAAATTACTTCCATTAATACTTTGCAATGTTAAGCCATTGTTAACAAATCGTTTTCTATTTGGAAACTCTCCAGGAATAACACTGTGTTTTCTATATCATTATGTAAGATTCTGTCTTCTTTTACCAAAGGCACTACTTCTCTGTAACTGCTTAAAAACATTTCAATAAAATCACTTGATTTTAAAGGCTCTCTGTAGGCAATTGCCTGCGAAGCATTTAATAATTCGATTGCTAAAATACGCTCTAAATTATCTAAAATTCGTAAGGCTTTTGTTGCGCCGTTTGCTCCCATGCTTACGTGATCTTCTTGTCCGTTGCTCGAAACAATACTGTCAATACTGGCAGGAGTTGCCAATTGTTTATTCTGGCTGGCAATACTTGCAGCAGTATACTGCGGAATCATAAATCCAGAATTTAATCCCGGATTATCAACTAAAAACGCAGGAAGATTACGCAATCCAGAAATTAACTGATACGTTCTTCTTTCAGAAATACTTCCTAATTCTGCCAAAGCAATCGCCATAAAATCTAAAGCCAAAGCCAAAGGCTGACCATGGAAATTACCGCCTGAAATAATCTGATCGGCTTCAATAAATATATTAGGATTATCGGTTACTGAATTGATTTCTGTTTTGAAAACCTTTCTAACATAATCTATTGCGTCTTTTGAAGCGCCGTGAACCTGAGGCATACAACGGAAAGAATACGGGTCCTGAACATGTTTCTTTTCCTGAGCAATGATTTCGCTTCCGTCTAAAAACTCTGTAATTCGCTGCGCGGTTACGATCTGTCCTTTGTGCGGACGAATATAATGTATCAATTCGTTAAATGGCTCGATTCTTCCATCAAAACCTTCTAAAGAAATGGTTCCAATTAAATCTGCCAGATACGAATATTTATATGCTTTAATTAAAATATGAGCACCATAAGCACTCATAAACTGAGTCCCGTTTAACAGAGCCAAACCTTCTTTTGACTGTAAAACAATTGGTTCCCAGTTAAAATGTTTTAAAACTTCTGCTGATTCTGTTTTTTTTCCTTCAAAATACACTTTTCCTTCACCAATTAAAGGCAAAGATAAATGTGCTAAAGGTGCCAAGTCTCCAGAAGCTCCAAGTGAACCCTGAGTATAAATTATTGGTAAAACATCATTATTATAAAAATCAACCAAACGCTGTAATGTAATTAACTGAATTCCAGAATACCCGTAGCTTAAAGATTGAATCTTTAGCAAAAGCATCATTTTTACAATTTCAGCAGGAACTTCCTCCCCTGTTCCGCAGGCGTGAGATTTTACAAGGTTTTCCTGAAGTTTAGATAAATTTTCATTCGAGATTTTTACGCTGTAAAGAGATCCAAAACCAGTATTAATACCATAAATGGGCGCTGTATGCGTTGCCATTTTTTTATCTAAATAATCACGGCATTTTTGAACGTTTACTTTAGCTTCTTCAGACAGTTCAAGTGTTTTGTTATTTGATAAAATTTCGTGAAGTGTTTCTAAAGTTATCGTTTCTGTACTTATATAATGGATTTCTCTCATGATGATTTCAAATTTTAAAACGTCAAAATTCAACAAATCAACATTAAAAAGCAACATTTTATCACAATAATTAAAAATTTAACCTGCACATTTCTATACTTTTATTTTTTTAACAATAGTAAAATGGTGTCAGCTAGTACTTTTTCCGGCAGTTTTTATTAAAAATCAAAACACTGCCAATCCTGTTTCTTTAATAAATGAATTCTGAAATATATTAAAAACTCAACTTAACATATCTAATTTTAACAAATGCTCAATATTGAATTGCAGAGATTTGAATTATTAAAATATTCGTAAAAAGGCTTTTGAAGTTTTTAACTTTTATAAAAAGCTGTACTTTTGGAAAACCAAAATGAAAAGTAACAGCATAAAATATCAATCTACAATTATTACAGCTCAAACAGGAGCTGCAATTGCTGCTGCCACAATTTCTACTACAACAACTACTACCCCTTAGGGGTATACATTTTTACATATAATCCTAGGTTACCTATACTTTTTTCTTGAAAGAAGAGAGTTATTGGATACATGAAAAACATTTAGAAAAGAAAAAAAATAGCCGCAGTTTTCAGTTTCAGCTCACAGTTAATAGCCTTTGAACCTTTGTTACTCAAAATTGCACCTTATTAAAAAATATCACAAAATGAAAGTATTAAAATTTGGCGGAACTTCTGTAGCCAATGCTCAAAATATAAAACTTGTTCTCGAAATTGTTAATAAAAAAGCTGCAAATGACAAACTTGTTGTTGTAGTTTCTGCACTGAGCAAAGTGACCGATTTACTTCAATCTGCAGCAGCAAAAGCAGCGGCAAACGATGAAAGCTTTAGAGAAGTTGTTGCCGAAATCGAGAAAAAACACCTTGATACTTTAAAAGAACTAATTCCTGTAAGTGAACAAAGCAGTCTTTTAAGCCATGTAAAAAGAATTATTAATCATTTAGAAACTTTATTAGACGGTTGTTTCTTATTAGGCGAATTGTCTCCAAGAACTGCCGATACTATTTTAAGTTTTGGAGAATTACTTTCATCATTCATCATTGCTCAGGCATTTCAGCAAACTGAAAAAGATGCCGTTTATAAAGACAGTCGTGAATTAATTAAAACTGATAATAATTTTGGAAAAGCAGCTGTTAATTTTGAAGTTTCAAATCAGCTGATTAAAGAATATTTTGCTGGAAATAAAGCAAAAATCAATATTCTTCCAGGATTTATTGCGCAGACTTTAGACGGAATTACTTCGACTTTAGGACGCGGCGGTTCTGATTATACTGCTGCAATTATAGCAGGAGCTTTAGATGCTGAACAATTGGAAATCTGGACTGACGTAAACGGAATGTTTACTGCAAACCCAAAAATCGTAAAACAAGCACAGCCAATTGCAAACATTTCATATCAGGAAGCGATGGAATTGTCGCATTTTGGTGCCAAAGTTTTATATCCGCCAACAATTCAGCCGGTTTTAAGAAAAAACATTCCTATTTTAATCAAAAATACTTTTGAGCCGGAAGCTGTTGGAACTTTAATTTCTGACACGGTTGTATCAAAAGATACCGTTGTAAAAGGAATAAGCCATATCGATAATATTTCACTTGTAACTCTTGAAGGTCCGGGAATGATTGGAGTTGCGGGTTCGTCAAGACGTTTGTTTGAAGTATTGTCTCAGGAAAAAATCAACGTGATTTTTATTACTCAGGCTTCTTCTGAGCATTCAATTTGTATCGGAATCCTGAATTCTGATGCTGATAAAGCCGAAGCTGCAATTAACAGAGCTTTTGAAATCGAAATTTCGCAAAACAAAATCGATCCTTGTTATGTAGAAAAAGACCTTTGCATTATTGCTTTGGTGGGTGAAAACATGAAAAATCACCAGGGATTGAGCGGAAGAATGTTCAGTACTTTAGGAAAAAACAACGTAAATATTCGTGCAATCGCGCAAGGTGCTTCTGAAAGAAACATTTCGACTGTAATTAACGAAAGAGATGTTAAAAAAGCACTGAATACTTTACATGAAAACTTCTTTGAAGAAAACACAAAACAGCTCAACTTATTTGTAATGGGAGTTGGAAATGTGGGAGAAAAATTCATCGAGCAGATTCACAGCCAAAAGAAATTCTTAAAAGATGTTTTAAAAATTAATGTTCGCGTAATTGCTTTATCAAACTCAAGAAAAATGATTTTTGATGAAGACGGAATATCTTTAAAAGACTGGCAGTCGACTTTGGAAAAAGGAGAAAATGCAGTTGCGGCAGAATTTATCGCCCGTGCAAAAGAACTCAATTTACGTAACAGTATTTTCGTAGACATTACAGCAAATGCAAGTGTATCTGAAATGTACGAGAAATTTTTAAAAGAAAGTATTGCCGTTGTAACTTGTAATAAAATTGCTTGTTCATCTGCTTACGACAATTATAAAAAACTAAAAAGCTTATCCCGCCAATACAACGCTCCGTTTTTGTTTGAAACGAATGTTGGTGCAGGACTGCCAATTATCGATACGGTAAAAAACCTGATTGCATCTGGCGATAAAGTGCATAAAATCCAAGCGGTTTTATCAGGAAGTTTGAACTTTATTTTCAACAATTTTGACGAAAATAACTCTTTCCACGACGTGGTAAAAGAAGCCGGAGTACAAGGATTTACAGAACCAGATCCAAAAATCGACTTAAGCGGAATCGACGTGGCTCGTAAAATCCTGATCTTAATTCGCGAAAGCGGTTACGAAATGGATATTGATGCCATTGCAAACGAATCGTTCCTGCCGGCAGAATGTTTAGCAACAACAAACAACGAAGATTTCTTCGCATCGTTAATCAAACACGCTGCTCATTTTGAAGGTATTTATAAAGAAGCTTTAGCCAAAGATTCAAGATTGAAATACGTGGCACAATTCGAAAACGGAAAAGCAAGCGTAGGTCTGCAATTCATCCCAAAAGAGCATCCTTTCTACAATTTAGAAGGAAAAGATAATATCGTGCTTTTCTACACAGATCGTTACGTAGATCAGCCTTTATTAATCAAAGGAGCCGGTGCCGGAGCAGCTGTGACAGCATCAGGAATTTTTGCTGACGTTATTCGAATAGGAAACATTTAGTGAGGTGCTAAGATACTAAGGTGCTAAGGTTCTAAGTTTTTTTATCTACTAAACCTTAGAACCTCAGCAACTCAGAGTCTCAAAACCTTAAAAAAAAATGGTGATAGTTTGCAAAGCAAAAACCTTAGAACCTTAGCAACTCAGAACCTTAGAACCTTTAAAAAGAAATGGAAATAAAATTATTCTGTCCCGCTACAATCGCAAACCTCTCATGCGGATTTGACGTATTGGGACTTTGCTTAGACAATGCGGGCGATGAAATGATTGTTCGAAAAGTCGATCAAAAAGGAGTTCGAATCACTAAAATTGTAGGTGCCGATTTACCTTTGGAAACCGAGAAAAACGTTTCCGGAGTTGCTGCTTTGGCAATGTTAGAAACTTTGGACGAACTAGATTTTGGATTCGAAATCGAAATTTATAAACACATAAAAGCGGGAAGCGGAATTGGAAGCAGTGCTGCAAGTTCTGCGGGAGCGGTTTTCGGAATTAATGAATTATTAGGAAGACCGTATTCGCGTAAAGATTTGGTTCAGTTTGCGATGCAGGGCGAGAAATTAGCCAGCGGAAACGCACATGCCGACAACGTTGCTCCTGCCCTTTTAGGCGGCTTTACTTTGGTAAGAAGTTATGCCCCGCTTGACATTATCAGAATTGACAGTCCAGAGGAATTGTACGCAACAGTGGTTCACCCGCAAATTGAGTTAAAAACTTCTGACGCGCGTTCGGTTTTAAAACAAAATGTTTCCCTAAAAAGTGCCATTATGCAATGGGGAAATGTGGGCGGATTAGTAGCAGGTCTTTACACTAAAGATTACGAATTAATTGGACGTTCGCTTCATGATGAAATCGTTGAGCCATTAAGAAGTGTTTTAATTCCTGGTTTTGACCAAATCAAACAAACGGCTTACGAAAACGGCGCTTTAGGTTCTGGAATTTCAGGTTCTGGTCCGTCTATTTTCGCTTTAAGCAGAGGAAAAGAAACCGCCGACCAAATCGCAAAAGCCATGAGCGACGTTTACGAAAAAATGAATTTGCCGTATGAAATTCACGTTTCGAAGATTAACCCAGACGGCGTAAGAATTATTTAAAATGAGTGCTTAGTTCCTAGTCCTTAGTAATTAGTCGCAAAAGACTAAGACTAGCAGCTAAGGACTAAGGACTAATTACTAAGAACTAATAAAAATGAAATACTACAGTTTAAACCATAATGCCCCAAAAGTTTCTTTTCAGGAAGCTGTTATACAAGGATTAGCAACTGACAAAGGATTATATTTCCCAGAAAGCATTACACCGCTTGATCCTTCATTTTTTGATAAAATCGAAAGTTTAAGCCATGAAGAAATTGCTTTTGAAGCGATTAAACAATTTGTTGGCGACGAAATTCCAGCAGAAAAACTAAAAGAAATCATTGCTGAAACTTTAGTTTTTGATTTTCCAGTTGTGAAAGTCGAAAACGGAATCTATTCGTTAGAATTATTTCACGGGCCGACAATGGCGTTTAAAGACGTTGGAGCGCGTTTTATGTCGCGTTGTCTGGGCTATTTCAATAAAGACAAAAAAGACGCTAAAAACACCGTTTTAGTAGCTACATCCGGAGATACAGGCGGAGCTGTTGCAAGCGGATTTCTTGGCGTTGACGGCGTTGATGTTGTCATTTTATATCCGTCAGGAAAAGTGAGCGATATTCAGGAAAAACAATTGACGACTTTAGGGCAAAACATTAAAGCACTTGAAGTTGACGGTGTTTTTGACGATTGTCAGGATATGGTGAAAAAAGCGTTTTTAGACGAAACTTTAGCGCATAAAAACCTGACTTCGGCTAACTCTATTAATATTGCGCGCTGGTTACCGCAAATGTTTTATTTCTTCTTTGCTTACAAAGCATTAAAAAGCCAAAACAAACCTTTAGTTTTCTCTTGCCCAAGCGGAAACTTCGGGAATATCTGCGCCGGAATTATGGCAAAAAAATTAGGTTTGCCGATTGAACATTTCGTTGCGTCTACAAACGTAAACGACACCGTGCCAAGATTCTTAGAAAACGGAAAATACGACCCGAAACCTTCTAAAGCAACAATCTCTAACGCCATGGACGTTGGAAACCCAAGCAACTTTATTAGAATTCAGGAATTGTACAATAATGACTTAAAAGCTTTCGAAAAAGATTTCTCTTCTTATAGTTATACCGATGAAGAAACGCTTGAAGCGCTAAAGAAAATCTATAACGCAGATGGTTACATTGCAGAACCGCACGGCGCTGTTGGTTATTTAGGTTTGAAAAAAGAACTAGAAAAACACCCCAACGCAATTGGTGTTTTCTTAGAAACAGCGCATCCTATTAAATTCTTAGATGTTGTTGAACCGGCGCTAGGAATTACACTTCCTATTCCTGCTCAAATTGAGAGTGTTATTAATGAGGAGAAAGTTAGTGTGAAGATTAGGACTTATGAGGAGTTGAAGAGTTTCTTGGGGTAGTAAAAAATAAAAGACAGCTATAATTATTTTTAGCTGTCTTTTATTTTCACATCTACATAAAATCATTTAAAGTCAATTCATAGTCAATTATTATGTTTTTTTTCAATTCTTTTTCAATTACTTTAATAGCAGAAAAATCTTCACCTTTATCTTCTTCCACGTCAAAACTCTCTATTAATTGAAAAATCTCATCAATCAAATTTTTAGAAGTTGGATTCAAATCAGATTCTTTGTACATAAATATACTTTTTACAAAAGGATGGCTCTTATTTATTTCATTTTCATAAGTACTAAAATTAGAATTGCTATATTTTAATAACTTATTAAGTTTTAGATTTATAGAATCTATATTTTTAGTATTCATAAAGCTAAAATGTTGTATAAAGTCCATGTCATCTTTATTTTCAACACTTTTTATCATTTCAATGTAATAAAAATCATCTTCTTTAATTAAATTCTCTATATAATTATTTTTATTTAACAAACTCATCGATCCTCTCGCTAAATAGTAATCTTCTTCACTATTTTCTAAATAATATTCAACAATAAATTGATCTGATATTTTAGAATTTATGAAAATGGTATTTTCTTCATTATAAGATATTATAAAACTGATTAGCTTTTTATCTATAAACTGTTTATAGTTAACAAATTCATATGCGTTTTCTGTATTATTTAATTTCAGATAGAAATATGGGTAAATTTCTTTTCTGAAATTAGTATAATTTTTTTCTATAAAATTATAGCTAATTTTGGCTAATTGTTCTCCTGTATTTTCATTATTTAGTTTTTTGAAAAATGCAATTGATAAATTATTAATCACTTCATTTAACAATCCATATATCTCAATATCATTAGAAAAATTATTTCTACTAATTTGTAAAGCTAATTTTTCTTTTAAATTGATATTACAAAATATGTCATTAAAATTAATATGATCATAAACTTTACTTACAAGAACACCTTTTTGGCTCAAATTTATCTCATTTCCTCTAGTTGTTTTATTAATAAAATCATCATTCATCAAATAATAAATTTTATTAAATGAATAATCATTAAAGTAAAAAAATGAAATTGCCCCCTCATAGCTTTGATTACTAAAATCATAATCAAATACTTCTATTTTATCCGAAAAGGATTTATATTGATATTTTAGGGACTCAGTAATTTTTTCCTTCACTCTTTTTTCTGTATAGTCTTGCTTTTTGATCTCAACAATTTCACCTTCACAATCAATAATAATAGGGAATTCAATATATCTAAATTTATCTTTTATATAATCAAAATAATCTTTACTTGAATAATTTTCATACTCTTTTTTTAAATTCAAAATTATTGAGGTCCCTGATGCCTTCCTATCAAATTTATTAAAAAAATGAAAATAGTTTTTAGGATCTTTATCTAATCTAAAGCGCAAAGTTTCCGATCTTTCAGTTTTTGTTTCGATATCAATAAAATCTGCCATTAAAAAATATGAAAAGACCCCAACTCCAAATTGACCTATAGCATCGTAATCTTTTTTTACACTTTCTTGTTGATAAAAACTACTACATAATTTACCAAAGTAATTCTTAATGATAAACTCGTCCATCCCCAATCCATTATCTTCTATTTTGATTTTATTTTTCTCAATGAAAAGTTTTATTTCAGGTGTATAAGTTGGATTTAGAACTTTTTTATATCGACAAGTATCAATAGAATTTTGAATTAGCTCGCGGAGAGATGTTAATTTATCATTATAAAGATTTTCCCCTACAAAAGCATTAATTACATTATCAACATCAAAAGAATATTTAATTCCCTTTGGATCAAAATCTATATATTTTACATCATTTTTAATTTGTTCAAGCTTTAAGCTAAAACGTCTCTGTTCTGTATTGCTAATGTTTCTAATTACTTTCTGACAATAATTGATTACAATTGCAATTTTATTAAATTGTTCCTCAAGTGCCGCTAACATACTATGATTTGAACATTTTACTTCAAATTGAACAAAATTTTCAGAAATAAACATTAAAGTATTAGCAATATGTTTATTCCATTCTAAAACACTCTTTTCATTATCTGGCATATAATATTTAGTAAGCAAACCAGGTGTTCTAATATTTGTTATATCAAGTTCATCAGCAATTCTTAAAACTGCAGATAAATATGGTAAACAAACAAAACTTCTTCCACTTTTAACCGTATACTTTGGTTTATAAATATCTGGATTACCTATATCAACTACTCTATGCCCTTCAGATACAAGAGCAATTGCTTCTGCATATTTTTCATTTGGAATTTTTAAATTCTCCCACTCTTCAAGAATGAATTTTTTACTTAAGGTATGGTGATGATCTCGTAGGTATTTTTCCCTACTTATTTCTGGATGCAATTTCCTCTCTTTTACTAATTCTTCCGTATCTGCAATTTCTCCTATTTTTTCCTCAGGAATGCACATTCCGATATCATGTAGATAACTTGCCATTGAGAGAATATAAATCTCATCTTCATTCAAGTTTTCGATTTCTTCGTCAGTCAATACTTCACTTACAATTTCAAACACCTTTTCTGTATGATGAATAGAATGATCTGTATAATCAGGAAAATTCTTTATATATTGATTCAATAATAATTTTACTTCTTCTCTAGTGTCGTTTAATTTTCCAAATAAATGTGGATTTAATTCTCTTAGCTTTAATTCTAATCTATTCATAAATTTCACTTAATAGTTTTTTGGCTAATGTAAGTATTTTATTGTTTTTTTTATATTTGTAAAAAAGTAATTTTATCGAAAATTTAATATAAATGTCAAAATATACAAATCACACTACTACAATATAAAAAACAAAAAAAGAGACCTCAGCAAAGGTCTCTTCTCAATTTATTATATCTTCAAAAACGTTTATTTCCCGTTCAACAACTTCTCCAAATACTCAACTTTATCTTTTTCAGCTTGCACCAAACGTTCGTAAAGTTCAACAACTTTATCTAAAGGATTAAAAGTACAATTGTAATTACCTGTGGTAGTTGAAAGCGTACCATGATCTTGAATGGTATTTCCGATAATATTAAAAACTGCTTCTTCCGAAAAGTTTTTAATTGCTTCAACAGAAACGTCAAGAGCTTTTGCAATCTCAATTAATCTTTGCTCGTCAACCGTTTCGCTGTTTTCAATATTCGAAATGGTCTGCTGGGTTATTCCTAAAGCATCTGCCAGAGCTTCCTGCTTCATATCTTTAAGCTCTCTGATACGGCTTATATTTCTGCCGATATGTTTTGGTTTTGTTGCTGTACTCATAATTCAAAGATATTTAAAATTCTTAAACGAAAATAAATTTCTGTAAAAAACAAAACTGTTTTTGTAAGATACTATTTTCATTATTTCTATATTAGCCAGCTCAACAGGAATTACCAATTATTAATCTTATTGTAAAATGGCAGTTTGGCAATATCTTTTAATCGTAGTTCCAAAAGATTCAATCGGTAATAATTACGAATGCATTTTTAAAAATAACAAAACAGAATTTTTACCAGAGACTGATGTTTTTTGGAAAAATTTTAATGGCAACATTCCTTCAATCATTTCCGGACTTGATCAAATTATCCCTAAAGCGAATTGGGGAAATGAAACTTATTTAAACTGGAAAGGAAATGGACAAAATGAAGAAGATAATGATGCATGCATTTGTTTAAGTGATGATAAAACAAAAATCGAAGAATTTCAATTTAGAATTGATTTGAGGAAACCATCCAATATTACCAATATTCTTCAATCAATATTGAATCTTTGTGAGAAGCACAATCTTGTATTAATTGACTTAAAAGGAAAAATTTTTCAACCAAAATTAGAAGATGTTTTAGGAAGTATTAAAGCCTCAAATGCAACACGATTTTTAAATGATCCAATACATTTTTTTGAAGATTTAAGTAAAAATAATTCAGATGAAACAAGAACATAAACTTATCCTTGAATTACTAGAATCTTATTTAGAAAAGAATCCAAGTCAGAGATTTGGACAGGCATTGTTCAATCTTAATATTAATGAATTTCAGAAAACAACTGACCCAAGAAATCCAAATTATAATATAAGAGATATTCATGGTGACAATGACTTAGATATTATTGAACGAATCAAAAATCGTTTAGATTTGATTGAATCACAGAAAAACAATTAGTTTCTCATGCTAGCAAATGTGTACAATAAAATCAATTGCCTCCAGCTTTAGCTGGAGGTTTTGTTTTGCACAATAAGAGGCTTTAGCCAAAATATATAAAAGATTAGGCTAAAGCCATTTTTCTTATTTAATTTTGTTCCCCCAGCTAAAGCTGGAGGCAATTCAAATTTTTCTCCAGTTAAAACTGGAAACCATTTATATTTATAATACAATCAGATTAACATGATTACAAAAGCAACAATCGAAGATATTCCAGCATTAACCATCTTAATAAACTCAGCCTACAGAGGCGAAACCTCAAAAAAAGGCTGGACAACCGAAGCCTATTTATTAGAAGGAAAAAGAACCGACGAACAAGAAATGACCGAAATCTTTCTGGATTCAAAAAATACAATTCTGAAATTTACAGAGAATGACAAGATTATTGGTTCGGTTTTATTGGTTGAAAAAGGTCATCAATTGTATTTAGGAATGCTGACCGTTTCACCTGAACTTCAAAATAGCGGCATCGGGAAAAAACTTTTGGCTGAAGCCGAAAATCATGCAAAATCTCTAGGATTGTCAAGTATTATTATGACAGTAATTTCGGTGCGTGATGAACTTGTAGCTTGGTACAAACGTCATGGTTATGTAGATACAGGAAAACGTGAAGCTTTTCCTGAGAGTGAAATTCATGTAACGGTTTCAGAAGAACCTTTGGAGTTTATATATTTAGAGAAGAAAATTTAGTTTATTTATTTCAGGTTTAAAGTTTAAAGTTTTTGGTAAGATTTGTCATTTCGAAGAAGGAGACCCAAGCGATAGCGAACAGGCGAAGCAAATCTCCACTAGAAGCTCTACAAAGATTGGATTATCGTTGCGGAGTTACTTGCTAGGATTTCTCCTTCGTCGAAATGACAAACTGCAAGGGAACTTTATATAAAATCTTCCCGTCTCAGCTCCCGAATAGCTATCGGGATTGTGAGATTTTCATGTAAAGTGAGACGCACTACAGTGCGTCTCTAAAGAAAACCTTTGTCACTTTGTTACTCTGAACCTTAACATCTTAGCACCTCCTTTTTATCTTCGAAAGAAACTCGTGAGAAACTCCCAAATACGAAGACAAATTCTTATTGTTTATCGAACTTACCTTTTGCGGATAACGCTCTTTAAAATCAAGATAACGCTGTTTCGAAGTTTTATTAAGAACATCCAATAGTCTTTGCTGGATGGCAACATTAGCACGTTCAATCATAAGAACGTGAAACTGCATAATTTTTGGAATTTCTTGAAACAGCTGCGCTTTTTTGATTTTACTGATAACCAAAATTTCGCTGTCTTCAATGGCTTTAATGTTGTAGGTCGTTGGTTTTTGATGGTAAAAACTTTCCAGGTCACACATCCATTCGTCTTCAAAGGAAAAGAAAATTACGGTTTCTGTTCCGTTTTCGTTTACGATGTAGGTTTTAAACGATCCTTTTAAAATGAATCCTTCATAACTGTTATGAGAATCCTGAATCTGCAAGAACTGATTTTTCTTTAATTTTACAAGTTCTGCTTTTGAAACAATAATGTTCCATTCTTCATCAGTGAGCGGAACTTTCCTTTCAATGTTTTTTCGTAGTAGGTTGTACATTTTGTGTTTTGTTTAAGGAATAAAAGTGGTTACTCAATTCATTATTAATTAGGGGCTTAAATAATGTAATCGATTACGTAAAAATACACTATTCATGCATTTTTGTAAATTTACAACTGTTAAAAAAACACATTTACAAGATTTTTTTACAAAAGTTTGAACTTGTTCAATTTTTTTTCTACAGATAATTCTGAGTTTTGCGTTGTTAAACTTTTATAAATAACCAAACTTATTATGAACTTAAAATTAAAACTTTCAATGTTTTTACTAACATTGACTTTCGGATTTACAGCATGTAACTCTGAAGAAATTGCTTCGAACACAGAAGCAAAAACTGAAGCAGTAACCGAAACTCCTTCAGGCAATTTAACTGCTAAAATTGGAAACTGTGCCGAAGTTCCGGGCTGGGCTTCTCAAAACGGCGGAACAACCGGCGGAGGTTCTGCTGCTGAAACTACGGTTACTACTTATGCTCAGCTGAAATCGGCTATTGAAAACAGCTCTGTAAAAGTTATTAAAATTTCAGGAACTATTACAGTTACGACCAGATTGTCATTTCAGGATCAAACCGGTAAAACTATTTATGGTGCAAACGGTGCAAAGTTGGTTTCGACTAATCAGACAAAAGATGCTTCTGGAATCATCAACATCAAAAGATGTAAAAACATTATCATTAGAAACCTAATTTTTGAAGGCCCGGGTGCTTATGATACTGACGGATGGGACAATGCAATTTTGGACGAATGTACAAATGTATGGGTTGACCACTGCGAATTTAGAGATGGTGTTGATGGAAACTTCGACATTAAAAACAAATCTGATTATATTTCGGTTACGTATTCTAAATTCCATTATTTAAAACCGCCAAAAGCTGGAGGTTCTGGAGGATCTGATGATCACAGATATTCAAACTTAATTGGTTCAAGCGACGGTGCAACAGGCGACCGCGGAAAATTGAGAATCACTTTTGCAAGATGCTGGTGGGCTCCTGGATGTAAAGAAAGAATGCCGAGAGTTCGTTTTGGGAAAGTACATATCGTAAACAGTTTCTTTAACAGTACGGTAAGCAACAAATGCATCGCTGCAGGTTTTGAAGCTGATATTCGCGTAGAAAGCAATGTTTTTGAAGGTGTAAAAACACCAATCGATTTAATGACAGGTTATACTGCAGTTACAGCAACCGACAACGTATTTACAAGTGTATCAGGAAATCAGGCTGGAAGCGGTACAGCTTTTACACCGCCTTATTCTATTGTAAAGCTTAATAAAACAGCTGTAAAAGCCGATATTTCTGCTAACGCAGGAGCAACTTTGGGCGGTAACATTTGCGGCTCTTTCTAATAAACTCTGGATAGCAAAAAAATGAGTTAGTTTTAGTTTCTAAAACCACGGATTGCAGTAAGGCAGTTCGTGGTTTTTTATTTTTTTTACTAAGACACAAGGACATAAAGTTTTTATTTAATCTTGTAATCACGATAAGCGTTGATAGAGAGGAGAAAAGATTTTTCACGCAGATTTAAAAAGATTTAAGCAGATTTTAAATAGATGAATTTATTAAATTAAATCTGCGTAAATCTGGAAAATCTGCGTGAAACTAAAATCATTTTAATCCCTTTAATCTGTGGCAAATACCTAAACGCATTGGAGTGCATCACAGAAAACCTTAGAATCTTAGCCCCTTTTAAAGCACCAACTCTTCAAACAATCTCTGAATGGTTTTCTCTAAATCCTGACACAATCCCGGATGAGGTCTTGAAGTTTGTATTGCAGAACTTCTAATAGCTGTTAACCAGCGAAAACGCTCTGGAATCTCAAATTCAGCAATTGGACCGCCATCTTTGGCTCCGTTTGCAATTTTTTCTAATGATGTTAAATTGCATTCTAATTGTTCGATGTCAAAATCAGAAGAAAGCGCTTGTATTTTTTCTTTATTAAGATGAAAAAGCACTTTAATAAACTTGGCTTTTTTGCAGAATAAAATGATTCCGATATTTAGGAATTCTTCGCGTTCTACCCTTGGCACAACACGAATCACAGCATATTCGTATAAGTGATTATCTTGCATTTTGAGCCTGATTTACAAATATTTCTGAATTCTCTAATCTTGTTTTTAAAAACTGTAAATAAACGTTTCGTAAGCCTTCTGGTGTTTCATCTGCATCTTCCCACTGCAGCCAGTCAAGCGGAATTGTGTTTACAATTTCTTCTAAAATTTCCGGCGTTAAAATGGCTTTAAACTCAGCGTCTACTTCTTTTAAAAGTGAAGCCTGAGGCAGTAAAACGTGATCTTTTATCAATGCAAACGGACTTTTGGCATGCTGTTCCCAGTTGTTCCATGAATGATGGAAATACAAACACGCTCCGTGGTCGATAAGCCATAATTCTTTATGCCAGATCAACATATTGGTATTTTTAAAAGTTCTGTCTACGTTTGTAATATAAGCATCAAGCCAGACAATCTGCGAAGCTAATTTTGCATCGACTGTTGTTACGGCAGGATCAAAAGTTATCGCGCCGGATAAAAAATGAAGTGCCAGGTTTAATCCCTGACTTCCCTGCAGTAAATCCTGAATTTCTTCATCGGCTTCGGTTCTTCCAAAAGCTTCGTCGAGATTTGCGAATACTAATTCTGGTAATTGTAGTTTTAAAGCTTTTGCAATTTGTCCGCCTACTAATTCGGCTATAAGGGCTTTTACACCGTGACCGGCTCCCCTGAATTTTAATACGTATTTAAAATCGTCATCGGCTTCTGCCAAAGCAGGTAAAGAACCTCCTTCGCGCAGCGGCGTTATATAACGCATGACATTTACTGTTCTAAGATCGAAGTTGTTTTTCATTTTTTAAAGGTTCAAAGATGCTAAGGTACTGAGTTGCTAAGTTTCTAATCTTTGATATTACAAACTTACAATTTTTGATTTTTTATTTAACCGCAAAGTTCGCTAAGATTTTATTTAATGAGGATTTTACAAAATCGCAAAGTTCGCAAAGCTATGTCTAAAAAACCTTGCGAACCTTGCGTTCCCGATAGCTATCGGGATTGCGTACTTTGCGGTTAAACTAAACTCAAAAACGCTTTTCCAAGATATTTAATAATGGTAGAAGCCGTAAAAGACTCATAACCTGTTTTGGGTAAAGCTAAATCAGCTGTTAATCCATGAAGATAAACTCCTAATTTTGAAGCGTATTTAGGTTCATAACCTTGCGCTAAAAGACTGGTGAGGATTCCGGTTAAGACATCGCCGCTTCCTGCTGTTGCAAGTGCCGCGTTTCCGGTTGTATTTTCGTAGACTGAAGTTCTGTTTATAATGAATGTTGGTGCGCCTTTCATGACAACAATGATTTTATATTTTTCTGAAAAGGCGATTGTTTTTTGAAATTTTTCAGCTTCAGAATTCCATTTGCCTATCAGGCGTTCTAATTCTTTTGGATGAGGTGTTACTATTGTGTCTTCGGGAACTAATTCTAACCAGGATTGGTTTTCTGCTAAAATATTCAATGCGTCTGCATCTATAACTAATGGCGCTTTGTTGATTCTTAAAAATTCGAATAAAGCTTTTTGTGTTCCGAGTTCTTTTCCTATTCCGGGTCCAATTCCAACAGCCTGCGGCTGTAATGGTAAATGAATACTGGTTATAAAATTGGTATTTTCGTCTGTCACAGTCATCACTTCTGGAATGGAAATTTGAAGGATTTGATAACCGCATTTTGGTATAAAAGTCGTTACGAGTCCGCAGCCAGATTTTAAGCAGGATTTTGAGGCCAGAACTCCTGCTCCAATTTTGCCATAACTTCCGGCAATAATCACGGCATGTCCTTGAATTCCCTTATGTGTGTGCGGATTTACGGGTTTATAAATCTTTACAATTTCTTCTTTGTTGATTAAAAACGGAGACTTCATTTGATGGCTTTTTATTTTAAACACATAGAATCATAGTTTTTTCTTTGCGGATAAAGGCGTTTCACTTGTTTAATAAACATAGCTAAACTTGAAAAAGTATGACTTTATATATATTAAAGTTACATAAAAAATCGAAAGCATAAACGTTACTTTCTAACGGTCACCCCTAGCCCTGATAGCAGCGGCATCCTTTTTGTTTTTTCTTTAAAAACAAAAAGATATAGCGGATAGCAGGAAATAGCTCCTAATTATTGCGAAATTTATAATTTAAGGCATTCTAATTAGATATTTTTTGAATAGATTTGCAAAACAATTTTATAAAACAACACAATGAAAAATACTGCGCTTACGCACATACATGAGAGTCTGGGAGCGAAAATGCTGCCTTTTGCAGGTTATAACATGCCTATTACATACGAAGGTGTAAATGCTGAACATGAAACGGTTCGTAATGGTGTGGGAGTTTTTGATGTTTCGCACATGGGAGAATTTTTGCTGACTGGTCCTAATGCATTGGCATTGATTCAAAAAGTAACTTCAAATGATGCTTCGACGTTGACAATTGGAAGAGCGCAATATTCTTGTCTGCCAAATAATGAAGGCGGAATCGTTGACGATTTGATTATTTATAAAATGAAAGAAGAGCAGTATTTGCTAGTTGTAAATGCTTCGAATATTGAAAAAGACTGGAACTGGATTTCTTCTTATAATGATTTGGGAGTTGAAATGAGAAATCTTTCTGATGACTATTCTTTATTGGCAATTCAGGGACCAAAAGCAGTTGAAGCTATGCAGGCTTTAACTTCTGTAGACTTGTCTGCAATTACGTATTACCATTTTGAGGTAGGCGATTTTGCCGGAATCGAACATGTAATTATTTCTGCTACAGGTTATACTGGTTCTGGCGGATTTGAAATTTACTGTAAAAACAACGAAGTAGAACAAATCTGGAATAAAGTTTTTGAAGCTGGAGCTGCTTACGGAATCAAACCTATTGGTCTTGCGGCACGTGACACTTTGCGTCTTGAAATGGGATTCTGTTTATACGGAAATGATATTAACGATACTACTTCTCCACTTGAAGCTGGTCTAGGATGGATTACTAAATTCACCAAAGATTTTACAAACTCTGAAGCTCTTAAAAAACAAAAAGAAGCTGGTGTTGCCAGAAAATTAATTGCTTTTGAAATGCAGGAGCGTGCGGTGCCAAGACACGATTATGAAATTGTAGACGGTGAAGGAAATGTTATAGGAATTGTAACTTCTGGAACTATGTCGCCTTCTATGAATAAAGGGA